>LKUH01000353.1 GCA_001412425.1 Candidatus Cloacimonas sp. SDB | reverse complement strand
AACAGCGAACCGGAACTCGCTGAGGTAATGCTCATGCCTTATGAACAGTACGTTTAAGTGAGTTTTAGTCTTATCGGGAAGTTGGAAGGGGCAGGTCAATTCTGTCACTCAGGCGTCACTTGAGACGCAGAAAGGGGGCTGAAAGTGACGGATTATTCTTTAAAAATCGATTTGTTATTTTTTAACATGACAAGTAGGAGTACATTGAGTGTTGTAAGGAAAAATTGATCTTGTCTATTTGCTCCAATTTTTTCCCTTCTAGAAGATTCTAACAAAATTAGTACTTAAATAGTCCTTCAATAATGTCAGTCGGAATAATAGATGCCGGATTTCTGGTTTCTGCCACTTTTTCAGCAGTAGTGCCCAGCAGGTAGGAAGCAGATACAGCTGCATTTTCCAGGTCCAGCTTCTGTCCCAGGAAGGAGACTATAATTCCCGCCAGCACATCGCCGCTACCGCCGGTGGAAAGTCCGTCATTACCAGTTATGTTGAAAATAACCTTTTCACCATCAGAAAACACCGTGGTAAAGCTTTTCAAAAGTACATAACAATTATATTTTCCAGCAAAATCTTTCAAAGTCTGTATTGTGTCCGCCTGTATCTGGGATATTTTTATCCCTGAAAGACGAGCAAATTCACCAATATGAGGTGTAATAAGTTTTCCTTTCAGCTTTTTCTTTAAATTCTCCCTTTGCGAGATCAGATTTAGGGCATCTGCATCCAGAACAATCGCTTTTTGCCAGTTTTCCAGTAAAAATTCCAACATTTTTCCCATCTGAGAAGAAGTACCGATACCTGGTCCTACCAGTAAGGCATCTAAATCTTCCAGTTGTTTGAACAACATACTGCTATCTATTTCCTTATTTTTCAGAAGAGGGATTGGATGTGTCATAACTTCGGTCAATGCAGTTTCAAAAATGGATTCCATTCCAGTAGGATGAAACAGTTTAATTAATCCAGCCCCAGCTCTCAAGGCAGCTCTGGCAGACATTATGGCAGCACCGGAATACCCTGGAGAGGCTGCAATAATACCAATCTTACCATAATTTCCTTTATGAGAAGATTTATATCTTAAGGGAAATTTCACGTTATCTACAGTAACAAGTTTTCCGGCAGGAGGATATTTTAAGAAAACCTCTTCTGGAATGCCAATATCGATAACCAGAACTTCGCCTGCCTTTTCACTTCCTTCTCCCAGGAAATGCCCATATTTAAAGGCTGCCATTGTTAATGTGTAGTCTGAAATTATGGCATTTGCTGCTTTTCCCGTATCGGCTTCTGTACCACTGCTGATATCAATGGCGATTTTAGGCAGATCAGCCTGATTGATAATTTTGAATAGTTCTTTATAGAAACCTTCCACCTCGCCCTGAAAGCCAATTCCGAAAATCGCATCAACCAGAACATCATAATTTTCCAGATCAATTTCAGCTTTTTTCCAGGCTTTTTCTTCCTGAATGGATCTGATTGGGATTTCCAATTTCAGGCATTCTGCATAATTTTCTCTGGTCTCAGGACTCATTTTTTCTTTCCTGCCGGTAAAAACAATTTCAACTTTATATTCCCACTGCTTGAGATAACGTGCTATTACAAAGCCATCTCCCCCATTATTACCGTTTCCGCAGAATACTATTATTTTTTGAGCCAGATCTCTGACAACACCAGCGCTCTCCAGGATTTCATTGCGAAGGAATTGAGCACAACCCCTGCCGGCATTTTCCATTAATTCTTTACCCGGAATACCTCTCTTTTCAATTGTATACTTGTCATAAAAACGCATCTCTTCTTTAGAAAGCACCCACATTTATTCCTCCGGCAAGATAATTTCGATGACTGTGCGAATGTTCATCTGGCTGTCCTGCACCCTGATAATGCCTTTATGGTATTCTTCAATTATCCTTTTTGCCAGGCTGAGTCCTAATCCCCAGCCTCTTTCTTTAGTAGTAATACCCGGTTCGAATATTCTTTTGAACATTGACTTGGGTATTCCTTTGCCGTTATCTGTTATCTGTATATGAATATTATTTTTATTGGGAAAAGCTTCGATCTTGATAAAACCTTCTTTATTTTTTAAAGCATCAATACAATTTTTTATTAAATTTTCCAGAGTCCATTTGATCAGATCGGGATCGATTTTGATCTTCAAACCTTCAATTCTGCTGATATATTGAAGATCTATCATTTGTGACTGGCTTGGAAGTCTTAATCTGAAATATTCAATCGTCTCCTGAATTATTTCATGCAGATTCGACGGTTTTCTTTCAATGATTGAGCCGACTTTACCAAATCGCGAGGCAATCTTGTTAAGTCGAGCTATATCGGAACTCATATTTTCCAGAATATCAAGGACCTCAGCATTTTTCTTTTTGCCCTCAAATTTCATTTCCAGTACATCTTTCCACCCTATCAAAGAAGAAAGGGGTGTACCGAACTGGTGGGCTGTCTCTTTAGCCAGTCCAACCCAGATCAGATTTTTTTCCGTCTTTTTAATTCTCATCAGGCCATAAATACCAAAGGCGAAGAAAATTATAACAATTACAAATTCGATGTAGGGCATCGCTTTCAGCATAATAAGTGCTTTTGATTCACCATAATATACATAACTGATAACTTCATCCGATTCCATATTCAATTTCAAGGGTATTACAGCACCTCTCGATTCAAATTTCCTGACAAGTTTATAGATCTGCTGTTGCTGCTTTTCTTCCAATTGGGAAAAGGATTTTTTCTCGATATCGATATTTTCCCAGGAAAAAGGGGTTTTAAGGCTGTCTGCCAGAATAATGGGATAATCTATTTCAGGAAATATCTCAGTCATGAAATATTGAAAGAGGAAAGATTCCAGATTTACATCGGCAGGAAGACCAATAAATTTTGAATAAAGATCAGGAACAATTTTAACTTCCTTTCTAATATTTATGGATAGTGCATTTGTATAGATCAGAAAAACCAATATCAGGATCACACTTCCGCCAAAAAAATATATTTTCAGCAGAAAATTTCTGCGATCACTCTGTTTTTTTTGCCATTTCCCAGATTTCATCTAATTTCTCCAGATCGCTTTCGTGAATATTATGATTATTTGCTTTATGATAATTTTCAATTTTCTTAAACCTATGTTCAAATTTTTTAATAGTACGTTTCAGACAAGTTTCGGCATCAAAACCCAGTTTTCTGCTCAAATTTACTACTGTAAAAATTATATCGCCTATCTCAGCTTCGATCTGATCACAATTATTATCTTCTAAGGCTGATTTCAATTCTTCGATTTCTTCTTCCATTTTTGCGAAAACCGGCTCCATATCCTGCCAGTCAAATCCAGCTGAGGCAGCTTTTTCCTGCATTCTCTGAGCTATTATAAGAGCCGGCATCGATCGCGGTATTCCATCAATAATCGATTTCCTGTATGCTTTTTTTTCTTCCTGTTTTATTCTTTCCCAGTTCATTTTCACACCTTCGGCATCAACAGCTGCTGCACCTGCAAAGATGTGCGGGTGTCTTCTGATCAGTTTACTGTTAATTTTATTCAGCACTTGTTCTAACTGGAATTTATTTTCTTCCTCCGCTATGGAGGCCTGCATCATTATGTGCAGCATCAGGTCGCCCAATTCCTCCGCCAGATGTTCCATGTCTTCATTTTCTATCGCTTCGATAGCTTCATACAGTTCTTCGATGAAATTTGGCACCAGAGATCTGTGGGTCTGCTTTACATCCCAGGGGCAGCCTTTTTCAGGATCTCTCAATTTTTTTACGATTTCTCTGAGTTCGTCGAATTCTATCACTTTAACTCCAGTTCTTCCTGTTTTTCTGATTCCGGAATTTCATTTTCCAGAGCTTCTTCCTCATCCCATCTCCTTCTAATCCTGGCAGCAATTATTTTTTTTCTGATCCAGCCGATAATGAGAATCAAAGGTAATATTCCCCAGATTAAACCTGTTGAGGCAAGTAAAATTTCTACAGTGAAGTGTTTTTTACTGTATTCTTCAAAGAAGCGGGAATAATCGAGGGGGGTAAAATAGAAAGAATGGAAAAAAGCTTTAGAAAAATTTTCACCCTGCGCTCCCCGATCACAGAAATTGATAAATTCCCGGTATTTTTTTTGATACAGATATTTAACTGCCAGCCCTGATTTGGCATAAAAAGATTCCCAGGCAATCCGATTCTCTGGATAATTGTATTTCATCTGTTCCAGTTGCAGAGAATTTCCTAAAATATAATTCTTAACAAAATTAAACTCACGCTCTATGCTTAGATCTCCGGAAAAATATACTGCCATCCCTTCATTAAACCACAGAGGCGTGTTTTTCCAATAATGTGCTACAAAATGATGAATATATTCATGCAGCATTATCTGATTCAATTGTATAAAATTTTTGTGATTTCGGGGATTGCGAAGATAAATAGTGCTATCTCTGCGGCTGTAAAATGCTCGACTGAATTCGATTATCTCTGATCTGCTCTTAGCATAAGCAAGATAATCATCTTCATCATTAATTACAACTATCCTGATTTTAAGTTCAGGATATTGACCAATCTTTCTCTGAAAGTTATCAATATCAGCAGAAAACCTTTTAATTGTATTAACTATTAACAGGCTGTCTGAAGCTGGAGTAGTTACAAAAACATCACCAATGTTAAAAGTTACATTTTCATTCGAGAAAAGTGAATGGCTGAAAAGAAGAAGACAAAAAAACAGATAAACTCTAAACTTCATCTCCGGAATCCCCGGAATCAAGTTTCTCCCTGATCATCCTGATCAATTTCTTAGTATCAAAAGGTTTATAGATCACATCCTGCAGACCGCCCTTTCTGGATCTTACCACAACATGGTTAGGATCATATCCGAAACCGGTCATCATAATAATCGGCAGTTCTCTATTCATTTCTCTGGTACGTGAGAATAATTCATAACCGTCCATATCCGGCATGGCAATATCTGTGAGCAGCAAATCTATGTCACCTGACATTATTTTGCTTAAACCTTCATATCCGGAATTAGCAGTGATAACTATTACATTATCAATGTAATCTTCCAGTTCAAGTTTAAGAAACTCACTCGCTTTTTCGTCATCATCGACAACTAATATTTTTCTTATTGTTTTATTCACCGTTTAAATCCATAATTTTATAAATATTTTTTACTGAATCGAAATATATTTGATCGATTTTTTGTGAATATTTTTTTTTCAAATAATTGTATAGAATCCGGGATTCAGATAATTGCATTTTCTCTATTGCTAAATATTCACTTGAACGATATTGGGGCTTTGAAATCGGAAAATTAAAAGTTTTACCCTCAAATATCAATTCTTCTATCTGCCCCTTCTGTAATTTTATTTCATGATTATTATAGGAAAAGTTTAAATCGATTTGTTTAACTGTATGAAAGAATTTGAGCAGATCATAATATTTCAGAATGACTTCTAACTGTTCTTTCAGAGCGTTTTCTTTCACAAATTCCAAATCATTAAAATATAACTGCTGCTGAATTTTTAGATTTTCCACAAGATCTTCATTGATAACAAGATAATTGTTAACTATCATTTCCGCTGTTTCAGAACTATCTTTCAAACACCAGCCGGAACAAGTCCCATTCTGATATCTTAAACAGGGATAATTATCACTTTCACAGGCAGGATATTTCTTTAATTCACCTAAAACCGCGATGAAATCAAGCAGAAAAAACCTGTTAAAGAAAGGACCCAGATAATAATCTTCCTGCAAGGTATTTTCAGAAAGGCTGAAATAGGGAACTTTTTGAAAGTTAATGCTAAGATAGACGTAAGCGGAGATTGGATCAATAAGATTATTGAACTGAGGAGCATTTCTGCTTAATTCGATCTTTTCCTTTAAAAGAGCAGAAAGAATATTATTTTCAACCTCCCAGGAAATCTCTTTGGTCAATGATATCATTTTTAAAACCTGTTCATCTTCGGGCTGGGAAGTTAAAAGACTGCTAACCGAGCGCCTGATATCCGTTGTTTTTGCCAGGTAAAGAATTTCATTACCAGAATGAAACTTAAAAATACCCGAAGTCCCGGGTAAGAGCTCAGGATTATTGATAACATCTTTTTTTAACTTCAAATTCATGAAATTAGATTAATGTAAAGAGATGTGTTGTCAACAATAAAAAATCGCTAAAGCACTTTATATTGAAGATCTTGTTCAATTTTTTCATTTTTATGATTTGAAGTATTCTACTTGACGTCTCAGACTTTGAAAAGAAATTCGAAGCAGGGTAAATCAAAGATGTTTTACGAAAGAATAAAACCATTTTTAGATAAGTCAGAATTTTTCCGCAGTTATGATTGGGAATGCTCTTCACCTTCCGCCGGATCTGCTATCTGTAATCTCAATCAGAGTGCTAAATCGTTGCTGCTGGCCAGAGCCCTGGTAAAAACCGGCAAGAATATTATTATGATCTCGGCAGACGATAAAACTGCAGAAGAATATGTTGATGATCTGAATCTTCTCGTCGGTGCCGATCATTCTTTTTATCTGCCTGACTTTGAAGTTCTTCCTTATGAGGAAAGATCGCCACACTACATGATCAGAGCTCAAAGGATAGAAACCCTTACTCGTGCTGTAACTGGAAAACCTGCAGTTTTCAATTTATCGTTGAGATCTTTTCTGCGTCAAATCGTCCATCCAGATATTTTCGGTAAACATGTAATTGTTTTAAAAAAGGGTGAAGAATTCGATCCTCAGTTGCTTGTTTCCAACCTGGTAGGAATGGGATATGAAAGCGAATATCAGGTAGCAAAAGTGGGAGATGTCGCCAGAAGAGGCGGAATTGTAGATGTTTTCAGCCCCAGCACTTCCAGTCCCGTAAGAATTGAATTCTTTGGCGATGAGATCGAATCGATCAGAATTTTTTCTGTCAGTTCTCAATTATCAACCGGAGAAGAACTGGGATCTATTACTTTATTGCCTTCCCGCGAGTTTTCCCTGCATGATATTGAAACGGACGACAGACATTGGGATAAAATTCACCAAAAAGGTTTTTACGAAGGAATAGAATCTGACGTTTCTCTTTTACTGCCTAAAACAGGTACTTTTCTAGATTTCTTCCGACCTGAAAACAGCTTGTTATTCTGGGATAATTTTATATATGTTAACAATTACATTGAAGAAATTATGGAAGAAACAACAGACCTTTTTCAAAAGGTCACAGGTAAAAGAAAAAAGATAATTATACCACACCCCGATCAGTTATTTCAGGATAAAAAATATATTAATAAAATTAATCGGAAATTTAACCATTTCTATCTTTCAACCGGACATCAGAATATCAGAAATCTTAAATCTTCTTACGAGGCGCCCTTCCTTTCTCAGCATAATCTGCATGGTAATCTTGAACATCTGGAAGCAGAATTAGAAAAAAACCTGTCTGCAGGTTACCGAATTATAATTCAGTCCGATAACAGCAGTCAAAGTAAAAGAATGAAAGATCTGCTTCCACAATTTAATGAACAGCTGGATTTTACTATTGGAGTATTTCAGAATGGTTTTTTACTAACTGATTCAAAAGTTGCTGTTTACACCGATCATGAGATCTTCAGTAGATATAAACGTAAAAGAAGACAGCTCAAGTTTTCCAAAGATGAAATCCTGGTTGATTATGAATCACTTAAACCGGGTGATTATATTGTTCATATTGATCATGGTATAGGTATTTACGGAGGTTTGAAACAGTTAGAGGTCGATGGAAATACTATTGAATGCTTAACCCTAAATTATTCGGGCAATGATTCTGTCTATGTGCCTACTTATCAACTCTCGCTTGTTTCCAAATATGTCTCTCAGGAAGGTCTTGCACCCACTATCCATAAACTTGGTGGAAAACGCTGGGAACAGGTAAGATCAAAAGCGGAAAAACAGGTAGAACTCATCGCTGAAGATTTGGTAAAATTGTATGCTGAAAGAAAGATCAAAAAGGGGATTGCTTTTGATTCGGATGGATTATGGCAGAAAGAAATGGAAGATTCCTTCATTTACGAAGATACTTTGGATCAGAGAAGAGCAACCAATGAGATCAAAGAGGATATGGAAAATGAATCACCTATGGAACGCCTGCTTTGCGGAGATGTTGGTTTCGGTAAAACTGAAGTAGCTATAAGAGCCGCTTTTAAGGCTGTGCTGAGCGGATGGCAGGCTGCCATACTTGTCCCCACCACGCTTCTGGCCGAACAACATTATCTGGTTTTTAAAGAAAGACTTGCCCAGTATCCTGTCACAATTGCCATGTTCAGCCGTTTTCGTTCAGCCAGTAATTTAAAACAGGATATTAAAAAACTCAATAATGGTGAAATAGATATCGCTATCGGCACTCATCGTTTAATTTCCAATGATGTTACTTTTAAAAAACTGGGACTTCTCATTATCGACGAAGAACACAGGTTCGGCGTTCGCCATAAAGAAAAATTGCGTAAATTGAAGGCGGATGTAGATACACTGTACATGTCTGCAACTCCAATTCCCCGCACAATGTACATGGCTTTATCCAAACTTAAGGAGCTTTCCCTCATCCGTACTTCTCCTAAATCGAGATTTCTAATTCGAACTGTAATTGTTCCTTATGATAAAGACATAATCAAAGATGCGATCTCTCGTGAAGTCGATCGTGGAGGTCAGGCATTTTTTGTCCATAACCGCATTCAAACTATTGAAAGCATAGCAGTTGAATTAAGAACACTGCTCCCGAACGTTCGCTTTGAAATTGGACATGGTCAACTTCCCGAGAAACAACTGGAACGAATAACCCTCGATTTTGCTGACCATCAATTTGATGTTCTTATCACCACTACAATTATTGAATCTGGCATTGATATACCAAATGTTAACACTATAATTATAAACCGGGCAGATATGTTTGGTCTGGCTCAATTATATCAGATTAGGGGCAGGGTTGGACGCAGCAGCCGTAGAGCCTATGCCTACCTTATAATCCCGCCAAGATTTACTGAAGATGCCAGAAAAAGGCTGGAAACGCTGATAGAGTATGAATCCCTGGGCAGCGGATATCAGATTGCCATGCGTGATATGGAGCTGAGAGGGGCGGGTGCACTTCTGGGAACTAAACAAAGTGGAATTATTAATGCGATCGGGTTCAATTATTATAATAAATTGCTGGATAATACTATAAAAAGCCTTCAGGAAAATAAACCTCTGGCAGAAAAACAAGAAGAAGATCTTTCCCGCATAAAAAGACTGCAGACAGAAAGTGATTTCTACTTCCCGAAAGATTATATTTCGAATGAAAGGGAAAGATTAAATATTTACAGGAAAATGCTTTCTATTCAGACTGAAAAGGAATTTGATGAACTTGAAAAGGAACTGTGCGACAGATTTGGCACTATTCCCCCAAAGGCATGGAATGCACTGCTTTATTATCGTTTGAATATGTTAATTAAAACGGCACAATTGGAATCCTTCACCCTGAAAAAGGGGAAAGCTATTATAGAGTTCAATAACCAAAATTTACCCACCAGAAAACATGTCCAATCTCTTATCAACAAACTCGATCTTCCTGTAAAACTTGATGGCACGGGTAATATGAAAATCATCTTCGACCTGAATAATGGTGAAAGCATTTCTCAGAACGAGATTTATAATCAGGGGTTAAGAATTATTCGAACTATCTTGACCATCAAATCTGAAACTGGCTCTGATAAAGGAATTAATTGACAAATTTAAAGTGTCGTAGTTTTTTTCTCAATCTAAGTAATTAGGTCCATACGATTTAAAGGAGACCTTTGAATCGTTCATTTTTACTCTGGAGGTTAAGTGAAAAAATTATTTTTATTGTTGATGCTTTTGATGATACTGCATTTATCTTCACAAAATGATTTACAACATGTGTATTATAATATTTCTATTACAGGAGCAGTTGATATTCCCGGAATTTATCATTTACCTCCCGGCAGCAGGCTTTCTGAAGCAATTTCTCTTTCCAGAAATATAAACTCAACCGAAGAGAAATATTTTGAGATCTCTTTAAGAAATATCCAATTAAAAAGAAAAGAGGAGATAACTTATGTTGATCTCCAAAAATTCATGCTGCTGGGAGAGGATAATCAAAATCCGTTTTTAATGGACGGCGATGTTATATTTGTTCCTGCTCTCTCCAGAAAAATTGAGATTTTCGGGGAAGTTGTCAATCCCGGCACATATGAAATTCTGGAATCTGATCGGATTTCAAATATTGTAAAATTTGCTCTGGGCACTAAGGAAAGTGCATATTTGGATCAGGTTGAAATAATCCGCTATGATAAAACCCAGAAATTCAGAACTATTACAATAAATCTTAATGCCGTGTTCTCAAATCCTGCCAGTGAAGATAATATTTTACTCCAAAATGGTGATCAGATATATATAAGGGCTATACCAGACTACCATAAATACGATCGGGTTACTCTTTTTGGTGAAGTTAAATATCCAGGAATATATGTTATCAATAACAATACAACCCTAAAGGAAATTTTGAATAGAGCTGGTAGTATAACAGAAGACGCAGATCTTAATAACTCCTTTTTACAAAGAACTGATCTGGAAAAAAATTATGATCCGGAATTTGAAAGGTTGAAGCTTTTGAATCCTGAACAAATGACTTATCTGGAATACGAATATTTCAAAACTAAAATAAGAGAGCTTAAGGGAAAATTTGCAGTTGATTTTAAAAAAATAGTGAATAGTGAGGTACAGGAAAAGGAAATTGTTTTGCAAGACGGCGATTTTATATATATCTCTGCTAAGATAAACGCTGTAATAGTATCAGGTCAGGTTAAAAATCCCGGTTTAGTAACTTTCTTGCCCGGAAAATCTTCTGATTATTATATTGAACAGGCAGGAGGATTTTCCTGGAAAGCTCATAGTCGTAAAATCAGAATAATCCGCGCTGAATCAGGAGAATGGCTTAAACCAGGAAAAAATGTTATCCTTGAAGAAGGAGATACTATTATGATCCCTCAAAAACCGGATTGGAATTACTGGGAAATTGTTAAAGATACTGTTGTAGTTTTATCTCAAATTGCTACTCTTTTATTAGTAATTCAAAACGTGACTTCAAACTAAGGAGATTGTATGAAAATTCTTATAACTGGCGGTGCAGGATTTATCGGCTCTCATTTAGCCGAAAAATTAATTGCAGCCGGAAATAAAGTTACAGTAATAGATAATTTGTCTACCGGTGAATTTGCCAATATAAAACACTTAATTAATGAACCTAATTTTAAATATCTGATCAATTCCATTTTAAATCGTGAAGTTCTGGAAAAACTAATCGCAGGATCTGACCAGATTTATCATATGGCAGCAGCTGTCGGGGTTAAATATATTATCGATAATCCCCTGCTTTCTTTAAGAACAAATATTGGGGGTACGGAAAATGTACTTGAATTTGCCAATAAATATAAGAAAAAGGTATTGGTAGCCTCTACCTCGGAAATCTACGGCAAAAGCAACGATATTCCCTTTTCCGAAGAAGCTGACAGATTGCTGGGCTCCACCCATATTACCCGTTGGAGCTATAGCTCGGCAAAAGCTATCGATGAATTTCTTTCTCTTGCCTATTATCGTGAAAAAAAAATACCAGTTGTTATTGTAAGATGCTTTAATACGGTGGGACCCCGGCAAACAGGTCAGTACGGCATGGTGATTCCAACTTTTGTCAAAAATGCCCTCCTGAATCACCCCTTAACAATTTATGGCGATGGCAAACAGACCAGATGCTTTGCAGATGTTGATGATGTAACTAATGGAATGATAAAACTAATGAACTTCAAAAAAGCCGAAGGTGAGATATTCAATATCGGTAATGACCAGGAAATCACCATTGAAGATCTGGCAAAAAAGATTAAAAGCATGACTCACAGCCGATCCAAAATTGAATACATCAAATATGAAGATGCCTACGAAGAAGGTTTTGAAGATATGCGCCAGAGAAAACCGGATCTCACCAAGATAAAGAACTTCATTGGTTATCAGCCCAAATACGGTTTAGATAAAATTTTAGAACACATAATTGAATATTTTGAGAAATAGGGCTGGATATGAATGTACCTCTTCTAGATCTTAACGCCCAATACCAAAATATTTTACCCGATATTCGTCTGGAAATAGAAAAAGTTTTTTCTACTCATGCCTATAAATTAGGACCACAGGTAGCAGAATTTGAGAAGGAAATAGAAAAATTCTGCCAGGTGGAACACGCGGTAGGATGTGCTTCGGGAACTGATGCCCTCATTCTGGCTCTTCTTGCTTTGGGAATTTCAGAAGGCGACGAAGTTATTACTTCACCCTTTACATTCTTTGCCACAGCAGGTTCAATTCACCGGGTTGGCGCTAGACCGGTTTTTGTAGATGTAGATCCCCAAACATATAATATTGATCCCAACAAAATTGAACAATCAATTACCAGCAAAACCAAAGCTATCATGCCGGTCCATTTATTCGGACAATGTTCAGATATGGAAAGTATCATGAAAATCGCTTCAAATTATAACCTGAATGTTATCGAAGATAACGCTCAGGGGATCGGAGCAAAATTTAACGGGAAAACTGCTGGAACAATTGGAGATATCGGTACTCTTTCTTTCTTTCCCAGTAAGAATCTTGGCGCAATGGGTGATGCAGGCATGTGTTTAACAAACAATAAACAACTGGCAGATAAAATGTTTCAGCTGAGACAGCATGGAGAAAATCCGCAGTATTACCATCGCTGGGTCGGACTGAATAGTCGTCTGGATACCATTCAGGCAGCTGTTCTGCTTGTTAAATTAAGGTCATTGCAAGATTGGTCAGAAAAACGCCGTCAAAATGCCCAATATTATTATGAGCATCTAAATGATACTTTATCAATGCAGCTTCCCTATATAGATGAAAGAGCTGAAAGTATTTTCAATCAATTCACCATTCTGGCTGACCGCAGAGATGAACTGATGCATTATTTACGCAAGCACGATATCGGTTGTGCAATTTATTATCCGGTACCTCTCCATCTGCAGCAGTGTTTTTCCTATTTAAATCATAAAAAGGGAGATTATCCTGTGTCCGAAAATCTGTCCGATACCGTTTTATCTATTCCAGTTTATCCTGAATTAACAACTGAACAACTAGCTTATGTTGTAAAAATTATCAAGAAATTTTATGGTTAGGGAGCATTGATGAACATAATTGTATGTATAAAACAGGTCCCCGATACTACTGAGATAAAGATCGACCGGGAAACTAATACACTTATAAGAGAAGGCGTGGAAAGTATAATAAATCCATTTGACCTGTACGCGATTGAAGAAGCTGTAAGGCTTAAAGAAATACATGGTGGAAAAATTACTGCTTTAAGTATGGGTCCGCCCCAGGTCGAAACTGCTCTTCGTGAATCTGTTGCCATGGGCGTAGACGAAATAATCCTGCTTACCGATAGAAAATTTGCCGGATCAGATACCTGGTCAACCAGCTTAACCCTGGCTGAAGCTATCCGCAAGATCAATGATTACGATTTAATTCTTTTTGGACAGCAGGCAATAGATGGTGATACGGCTCAGGTAGGACCGGGGGTGGCAACTCATTTAAATATACCACAAACCTGTTTTGTAAAGAAAATCGAAACCATAGAAAACGGCAGAATGACTGTCCAGCGCCTTATGGAAGATGGTTATGATCGAATTGATCTATCTCTTCCGGCAGCTTTAACGGTGGTAAAAGATATCAATACTCCTCGTTTACCTTCTTTAAGAGGCAAAAGAAACGCGAAAAAAACAGAACTGGTTATCTGGAATGCTTCTGATTTGGAGCTTGGTGAGAATATTACCGGCTTGAACGGTTCACCCACTCAGGTTGTTAAGATATTTACTCCCGATCTAAAAAAAGAAGGGGAAAAATACGAACTACCTCCAGATGAACTTGTAGAAATCTTATATAGCAAACTTAAAGAACTTGGGAAATAATAACTATTAATATGATCTATCATAATATCAATCCAACCATCCTGAAGATCGGATTCCTGGAAATACGCTGGTATGGCTTAATGTACATCATCAGCTTTATTATAGGCTACATCCTGCTTAAAAAATTCTACCAAATGAAAGGTATAAGTATAAGCCGAGATAAATATGACAATCTTCTGTTTTATATCATGCTGGGAGTTATAATCGGAGGCAGATTAGGATATATAATTTTCTATAATTTACCTTTTTACTGGGAGCATCCTTTGCACTTTTTTAAAGTATGGCTGGGTGGCATGTCTTTTCATGGTGGCGCTATCGGAGTAATTTTTGCCGGTTATATTTTCAGTAAAAAGAACAAATTAAGCTTCTACCGGCTGGCAGATCCGGCTATGCCGCTTGTTTCAGTAGGCTTATTCCTGGGCAGGATAGGAAATTTTATTAACGGCGAACTATACGGCAAGATCAGCACCCTGCCCTGGGCTATGGTATTTCCCGGCTCCGATGGAAATCCTCGCCATCCCTCACAATTGTATGAGGCTTTTCTGGAAGGAATCCTGTTGTTCTTTATTTCTTACCTGATCCTGAAAAAAACTGAAGTAGAGGGAATTGTCTTCTGGAGCTGGCTGGGATTTTACGGTATCTTCAGATTTCTCGTGGAATTTGTCCGGGAACCAGATGCACACCTGGGATATATCCTCTGGATTTTTACCACAGGACAGCTCTTAAGCTTTGCCATGATCCTGGTAAGTATAATCGCCCTTATCTTACTGGTAAAAAGATCCCGGAAAAATGTCGAAAAAAGTTCTTAAAAAGACGATCCTGTTATTTGCTGTTGCTATAATTTTT
>LKUH01000352.1 GCA_001412425.1 Candidatus Cloacimonas sp. SDB | reverse complement strand
AGTTAAATATCTTGTGGAATAATAATTAATAGTTTTTTCCCTAATCTGACAGCAAAGAACCATCCACAATACTCCATTTATTAAAAAAAGTATTGTAGTTATATTATTTAATATACTCATTAAAACATGAAAAGTTATTAAGATCCACTATTTGAGTCTACAACAGGGTCTTTTTCAAATCCATTTGGCTTTATGTCACCTTGAGTACATATCAAATTTCTTCCATCCTCAACTGGTGCAACTAATGTTTCTTCAAAAGGTTCTGGCATGAATATGCCCTGGGCTCGGCATTCTGTTCCCTGAGCAAAAGTTTCAAATGAATTGCTCCTGGCATCTTTTACCATACTGCTTACACTTAAAACGGTAGTAATAAAAACAACCATAAATACCACAACTACAAATTTTTTTTGACTTTTCATCATATCCTCCTTGGTTTAATATAACTTGAGTCTATGCTTGCAAGAACATTATCCCTAATTATTATTGGCAAGATTTTTCTAATATAACTCAGTAAAATATTATATTAAAATTCAGAGAGATAATCTATTCAAATCTAGGAATTCGTTTTTTAGGTATTAACTTGATGCAATTTGATTATGCAGTAAAACAAATATCTTGACTCATATTAAGGAGAATTTTCTTTTGCAAAAAAAGAGGCATCCGCTTCTACCTTACGGTTTCTACAAGAATACTTGATAAGGTCTGAATTTAATATATGGGTTTTTATATAGAAAACTTTTAACAAAGCGGATGTGTCCGCTTTTTTTTATTTTAAGGAGGTATATTTGGGTTGGAGAAGTAGAGGAAAAGCAAAAACAAAACCAGAAGTTCCAAAAGAAAGAATTAATAGCGAGATTAATTCCAGTAAAGTTAGATTAATATCCGAAAAAGGGGAACAAGTCGGAATTGTTTCACTTGCTGAAGCTTTAAAACTATCTGAAAATGCAGGACTTGATCTGGTGGAAATTGCACCTGGAGCAAATCCTCCTGTGTGTAAGATCATGGATTTCGGACAATATCATTATCAGAAAGAACGAAAAATGCGTGAATCTCGAAAAAAACAGCATATAGTTCAAACTAAAGAAATTAAATTCGGGCCCAATACGGAAGATCACGATTACAATTTCAAAAAAAATAACGCTGTTAAATTTCTGAAACAACACAATAAAGTAAAATTCACGGTCAGATTTAGAGGGCGTCAATTGGCTCATAAAGATATTGGATTTAAACTACTGGATAAACTGGTTGATGAGTTGAAAGAAATTATTGATATTGATTCTCAACCTAAAAGTGAAGGTAGAACAATTTTCCTGATAGCCTCTCCCAAAAAGGATATCGACTCAATTATTGAAAAATGGGAAGAAGAAAATTTAAATAAATAGGGGGTATAATGCCTAAAATTAAAACTCGACGAGCTGTAGCTAAAAGGTTTAAGGTTACATCCAGCGGTAAGCTTAAAAGAGCTCATGCTTTTGCTAAACACATACTAACTAAGAAAAGTGCCAAAAGAAAAAGAAATTTGAGAAAATCAGATCTAGTTAACAAAGCTGATGAGTCAAGAATGAAAAAAATGCTGGGAATTTAAAAATAATTAAGGAGATACATAATGCCACGTTCAGTAAATAATGTTGCACATAAAGCCAGGAAGAAGAAGTATTTAAAGGCTGCTAAAGGATATGTGGGCGGAAGAAGCAAACTTTATAGAACAGCCCGACAGGCTGTTGAAAAAGGCTGGCTCTATGCATATCGAGATAGAAAAAATAAAAAAAGAGAGTTTCGTCGCTTATGGATAATAAGAATTAACGCAGCAGCACGTATTAATGAACTTTCTTACAGTCAACTCATTAATGGATTAAAAAAAGCTAATGTTGAAATCGATCGAAAAGTTATGGCAAATTTAGCTTTTAATGATATGGATGCCTTTAAGGAATTATGTGATATTGCCAAAAAGAACATTTAAGGACTAATTTTGGAAAGCGATTTAATTAAAATCTATGATGCTGCAATTAAGCAAATCGAAGCATCAAATTCATTAAATGACCTTAATCAATTGAAATCAAAATATCTTGGGAAGAAAAGTGCTGTCATGGCTTTCATGAAAAAGCTGGGGCAACTTCCCCAAGAAGAAAGACCTGCTTTTGGACAAAAGTTAAATGAATACAAAAATAAGATTTATCAATTGATTGCTGATCGGGAGATTAAATTAAAAGAATTAGATTATAAAAAATCCTTAGAAACTGATACTATCGATTTAACCATGCCTGGAAGAACTTTTCAGCGTGGAAGTCTCCACCCGATTTCACGAACGATGCGTGAGATAGAAGATATTTTTATCTCAATGGGTTTTGATGTTGCTGAAGGACCTGATGTCGAAGATGAATTTCATAATTTTGATGCTCTTAACACACCTCAGGATCATCCGGCTAGAGACTTATCAGATACCTTTTATGTAGATAAAGATGTTTTGCTTAGAACTCAAACTTCCACTGTTCAGATCAGAGTGATGGAAAATCATCAACCACCTATCAGAATTATTTCACCCGGTAGCTGTTACAGAAACGAAAATGATGCCTCCCATTCGCCGATGTTTCATCAGGTTGAAGCCCTTGTAATAGATGAAGGTGTTACCTTTGTAGATCTCCGTGATATGTTAAATGTTTTTGTTAAAAGAATGTTCGGTGAGAGGATTGAATCAAGGTTCAGACCACATTTTTTCCCTTTTACAGAACCAAGTGCAGAAATGGACATAATTTGTGTTAAATGCTATGGGAAAGGATGTAATCTCTGTAAAGGTAGTGGCTGGCTGGAAATGGGCGGAGCCGGTATGGTTGACCCTAATGTATTTAAAATCGCGGGAATTGATTCGGAAAAATACACGGGATACGCATTTGGGCTTGGTATAGATCGAATTGCCATGCTTAAATATAAAATTCCAGATATGAGATTATTATTTGAAAATGATCTACGATTTCTTAAACAATTTTAATATGCGGATTTGCTATGAAAATAAGTTATAATTGGCTGAAAGAATATATAAATTTAGATTTAAATCCTGTTGAACTGGCAAATTATCTTACTTTTTCGGGTATAGAAGTCGAAGAAATTGAACAAATTGGTACCGGACTAAAACAAATTATTGTTGCCGAAATCCTGGAAAAGAAGTCCCATCCAGATGCTGATAAGTTGTCTGTTTGTAGAGTTTTTGACGGGGAAAGTGAGAAACAGGTCGTTTGCGGAGCTCCAAATTGTGCTTCAGGTCAGAAAATTGCTTTTGCTCCTGTAGGTATAAAGCTTGGAGATATCAAAATAAAAAAAGCAAAACTCCGGGGAATAGAATCTTTCGGGATGATCTGTTCTGAAAAAGAATTGGGGATTTCAAGCAATCATGAAGGTATAATGGTATTACCTGAGAATGCGCCGATAGGGGTTTCTCTGGCAGAATTTCTTGGTTATGATGATACGGTATATGATGTGGAAATAACGCCCAATAGACCTGATCTATTAGGAATTTTTGGTGTTGCCAGGGATCTATCAGCACGATTAAACACAAAACTGAAAACTCCGAAAATAGAAATAAAGGAATCAAAAAAAAATATAAGCGAATTGCTGGAACTGGAAAATCAGGCACCGGATCTTTGCCCCAGATATACAGCCAGAATGATTGAAAACGTAACCGTTAAAGAGTCTCCTGAGTGGTTGAAGAAAACTCTTTTGGCAATTGGTCTCAGACCGATAAATAACGTTGTTGATGTTACTAATTTTGTGATGATGGAACTTGGTCATCCTCTACATGCTTTTGATCATTCTCTAATTAAAAATGGTAAAATAATCATAAGAAGAGCAAGCCATGCTGAAAAGTTTCCTGCTTTGGATGAAGAGATATATTCCCTGGCTGATTCTGATCTTGTTATCGCTGATTCTGAGAGACCTGTGGCGTTGGCTGGAATTATTGGCGGTTTGAATTCGCACATAACTGAACAGACAACAACTGTTGTTTTAGAAACAGCTAATTTTCTTTATTCTTCCATCAGAAAAACTGCTGGTAAATTTAATATTTCTACAGATTCTTCCTATAGATTTGAAAGAGATCTTCCAGAGGAGACAATTGATTTTGTCAGCAGAAGAGCTGCCTATCTAATTCAGAAACTGGCAGGTGGTGAAATTCTGGAGGGTGTATTAGATTCATATCCTCAAAAACAAAAACTATTAGTCGTTGAAATTAGACCTGAAAGGGTAAGAAGTTTACTGGGAATAGAAATTTCTGCTGATGAGATAACTAAATATTTAGAAAATCTGGGTTTAGGATTGATCAGTAAAACATCTGGTTGCTTAAAATTTAATGTCCCTGTTTTCAGAAAAGATCTCAGTCGGGAAATCGATCTGATTGAAGACATCATCAGGCTGCATGGCTACAACAATGTAAAGTCAAAATTGAAAATTCAGAACATAATGGACCGGGAAGCGATTTTTACACGGCGGGGAGTAAAGGATCTTCTGGTGAATTTTGGCATGTCGGAACTGGTTCACTGGAATTTTGGTGATCCTGGTGATCTGGATAAATTGGAAATAACGGATAATGACAAGCGGAGAAAATTTGCGAAACTGATTAATCCGCTGGGAACAAGTTTTTCCATCATGAGATCAACTCTGTTGCCGGATCTTTTAAAGAATGCCCACTATAATATAAATCATGGACAGAAAAATATAAAAACTTTTGAGATGGCAAAAGTGTTTTTCCGGGAAAACCAGAAATTGGCTGAAGAGAAATATCAGGTGTCAGGATTAATTACAGGAAGTATGCATGACATTTTCTGGAAAGAAGAATCACGTGAGGTCGATTTTTTTGATATAAAAGGGATGTTAAATTCTATTTTTTCTTATCTTGATCTTGAAGAATTCCATTACGAAAAAACTACGGAATCATATTATCAGACGGGGATAGGTGCAGATGTCCATTTCCAGAACAAAAAAATTGCTACTTTGGGAAAAATGGACCCCAAAATTCTTGCTAAATTTGATATTGATTGTAATGTTTTTACTTTTGAAATATTCATTGGTGAAATATTGGATCTGCATCGCAGGAAACTCCCTGTTTTTAAAGAAATACCCAAATTTCCACCTGTTTTGAGAGATATTTCTTTTTTAATTTCC
>LKUH01000351.1 GCA_001412425.1 Candidatus Cloacimonas sp. SDB | reverse complement strand
TTCCTGAATGAAAATTTCAAATGATCTGTCAATGTCTTCTACAGGTAAATTAAAACTGTTCAATACAGCCTTTTTCAGATTCAACTTATCAAATTCTTCGATACGGACTTTTACTGAATTATAAAATAACGCCAGTATACCAATAAAGAAAATGGAAACAATGATCATGAAGAAAACGGGATACCCTCTGGTTTCCTGAAATGATCTCCTCTCTTCCGCCATTTATGCTCCCTTCGCTTTTACTCTGTTCAACTTATATTCAATTATAGGCATAAAAGTATTTGCCAATAATATAGCAAACCCGAAAGCTCCGGTGAATAGAGATAACTTCCTGATAAATACTGTTAAAAACCCCACAAATATGCCGTAGATCCAGATAGCTGATTTATTTTTGGGCATCGAAACCGGATCGGTAACCATAAACACGGCTCCAAACAGTATTGCCCCGCTAAAGATAAAGGGTAACGGATTTTGACCGTAAAAGAGAAATGTAAAAACTGCAAAAGATATTAATGTGGAAAACATCGCCTGCCACTTGGCTGTTTTGGTAACAATCAGATAAATTGCGGCAAGCATAATTAGAAGAGCTGAAGTTTCTCCCATACTGCCGGGTACCAGACCAAAAAAAATACTGGAAAGATCGGGCATTATACCAAATTTCTTTAATTCTATCATTGGTGTTGCTGCTGTTAGCATAGCATTATTCTGCCAGAAGCCGAATCCTCCGGGAAAAGTGGTGAAAGGTTTAAGCCAGTTAACTGTCATTGCATTTGGAAAAGAAATGTAAATGAACGTCCTGCCCACTATAGCCGGGTTGAACATATTCATTCCAAATCCTCCGAATACCATTTTACCGAAAGTGATGGCTACAATTGCACCAACTGCAGCTATCCAAAAAGGAATAGTGGGCGGTAAGGAAAGTGCCAGCAGAGATCCGGTAACAAAAACAGCCATACTGACTTTACCGTTTTTCTTTTTCCTGATAAAAAGATATTCGGTTAAAAAGGCGAAGACATTTGTTATCGCCAGAACGGCAATCACCCTCCATCCAAACAGGAAAACAGAAAATAACATTATAGGAAAGAGTGCATAGAGCACTCTGTTCATGACCGACTGTGCCAGGATTAGCTTCTTCATAAACCCTCAAATAGTGTTCATAGTTTATATTTTTTCAGAGCAACTGCAAATTTTACCAATTCATC
This sequence comes from Candidatus Cloacimonas sp. SDB, assembly GCA_001412425.1. GTDB lineage: Bacteria > Cloacimonadota > Cloacimonadia > Cloacimonadales > TCS61 > SDB. Next base: position 11,256 of record LKUH01000351.1, on the reverse strand, counting down.
TTCTGCTAAAGTATCATCTCTTCTAAACTGCAGATCAGAACAAGCCCGTGATATTCCCATTTTTATCTATATCTATCTGCAGGGCAGAAGGGTTTACTGGTAAACCCGGCATTCTTAGAATATTTCCGGTAATAGGAATTAAAAATCCTGCTCCTGAAGCTATCAGAATTCTTTTCACTGTTACCAGAAAATCTTTAGGTCGGCCCAGTAATTTAGGATTATCAGAAAGAGATTTTTGAGTTTTTGCTATACAGATTGGAAGTTTATCATAGCCATATTTTGTAATTAATTTCAAATCTTTTTTTGCTTCCGGAAGAAAATCAATTTTTTTGGCACCATATATTTCATTTGCAATTTTCAGGATCTTACTTTCTACAGAAGAATCCCAGTTGTAAAGTGTTTTAAAGTTACATATATGACCTTCAACCAGATCTATCACTTTTTTAGCCAGGTCCAGACCGCCCTCGCTTCCTTGGCCCCAGCAGTCAGCAACAGAGGCAGAAAATCCATTCTCATTGGCATATTCCTCTACCAGATCAAGCTCTGCCTGTGTATCTGATTTGAATTTATTAAGAGCTACTACCGATTTCATGCCGAATTTTCTGATATTTTCCAGATGTTTACCCAGATTTGAAAGACCAATTTTTACTGCCTGAAGATTCGGTTTATCAAGATCTTTCAATTTTACTCCCCCATGATGCTTTATTGCTCTAACTGTTGCTACAAGAACTATTGCAGATGTACAGAATTTACCATAAGGACAGACTATATCAAAAAATTTCTCAGCTCCAAGATCAAATCCGAAACCAGCCTCGGTCACAACAAAATCGGACAACCTTAAAGCAGTATTAGTAGCCAGAATACTATTTGTTCCCTGAGCAATATTGGCAAAAGGGCCTCCGTGAATGAGTGCGGGAGTATTTTCTATAGTCTGCACCAGATTAGGCTTTAAAGCATCTTTCAACAACGTGGCTATAGCTCCTTCAAACCCCATGTTTTTTACTTTAACAGGTTCGTCTTCATAAGTGTAGGCAACCGTGATCTCTCCTATTTTCTGTTTTAACTCTTCCAGATTGTTAGATAAACACAAAATTGCCATTATTTCTGAAGCTGGTGTGATATCGAAACCATCTTCACGAGGAACACCCTGTGTTTTTCCACCTAAACCGATCACTATGTTTCTTAAAGATCGGTCGTTAACATCCATAACGCGGCGCCAGCTTACTGTTCTGGGGTTTATGCGATGGGGATTTCCAGAATAGATGGAATTATCGATCAAAGCCGCCAGATTATTATTGGCAGAAGTTACGGCATGCATATCTCCGGTGAAGTGAAGATTGATATCTTCCATGGGCAGCACCTGAGACATCCCTCCACCAGCGGCGCCACCTTTAATTCCAAAAACGGGGACCAGTGATGGTTCTCTTATTGCAATTATCGATTTCCTGCCCAGTTTATTTATCGCCATGGAGAGCCCAATAGATATAGTCGTTTTGCCTTCACCTGCAGGCGTTGGTGTTAGGGCAGAAACAAGGATAAGCTGCCCGGGATCTTTAGAGCCCAGCTTTTCTATCGCATCCAGTTTGATCTTGGCTTTGTAATTTCCATATAGTTCAATATCTTCTTTTTTAAGGCCAATTTCCACAGCAATATCTGCAATATTTTTAAGAACAGCTTTCTGAGCAATCTCAATATCACTGAGCATAAACTCTCCTTATCTGAGAGATTCTAACATTTTGCATAATTCTGTAACATGGCCAACTTCTTCGTCAATAATTCTATCTATAATTTTCTTTGAACCTTCATCATCGGTATTTCTGCAGAGAGAATAAAAGAAAAGCAGGGTATCCTTTTCGAACTGGATGGCATTTCTGATTATATCTTGTTCATTTTCAGCTTCAATTGCCAGCTTTATGGCAGCGTTCTTTTTATTGAAAATATGAGTTGCCGCGATAGTCTTAAGATATGCAGCTGCTTCCTGCCAGTTAACAAGATCTCCTAATTGCTCTGTATCACTTACACGCATAGCCTTGAATGTATTTTCGTGGTTTATTTCTTCCTGACGCAGATGTTCCAGTATTTTTCTGGAGTTTTCCGTAAGGTCTTTTCTTTTAAGTGCCTGATCATAAAAGAGGAATCCGTTTCTCTCTATCTGGACAGCCAGTTCAATGATCTCATCGCTAGAAAATTTTTCCATCACCTCCCCCTCAATCAGTTATCTCTTAAAACCTGATCATCGTATAAAATTTCAAATTTCAGCTTATGTCCAGCTTCTTCGGCAGCAATCTTTTTAAATAGAACTTCCAAATCGGTACCTGGGAATCTGGAAGCAAGATCAAGATACAGTTCCTTTGCTTTTTCTTCTCTTTTCATGGCAATTATCAGAATATCCTGATAGGTCATGTTTTCGGAAGGCTCAACATCAACTATATAATTACTAATGTGTAAGTCTACCATTTCTGGAATTTCAATTTTCTCATAACCCTTTTTCCTGATATTTTCCAGAACCGTTATATGCCCTTTTTCCATCTGCTCCAGTTCATTCAGCATCTCTTTCTGAGCCTGAAATTTTACTTCCGACTGCAATTCATGATAGAATTTCACAGCTTCTTCTTCTCGCTCTATGGCAAATTCGATCACTTCGTTAAAACTATCCTGATTCATTTTTTAAATACTCCTTTTTTGCATTACAGTAATAAACATTAAGCAGGATCCCGTAATTGAGATCCTGCTTATAAAATAGCTAATCAACCGGGCTGAACATATCCTTGCCTACTCCACATTCAGGGCAGACCCAATCTTCCGGTAGATCTTCAAAAGCAACATTATTGTTTTCAACCGGGTCATAAACATAACCACATACATCACATACAAATTTCTGCATTACTCCTCCCTTTAATAATTTTCTATCCAGACTTCAAAATGAGCCTGAGGATGATCACATACCGGACAAATTTCCGGAGCTGTTATTGACTGCATGATGTGTCCGCAATTACGGCATTTCCAGAAGACTTTTCCTGCTTTTTTAAATACTTCATGGTTTTTAACATTTTCCCATAACTTGCGATATCTCTCTTCATGTTTCTTTTCCACCAGTGCAACCATTCTGAAAGTATGAGCAACATCTTTGAAGCCTTCTTCATCCGCAATTTTGGCAAAATTTGGATAAAGATCAGACCACTCTTCATTCTCTCCGTTTGCAGCACATTCCAGATTAGTTAATGTGTCATCGTAACAAACCGGATATTCAGCTGTGATCTCAATAGCCTTTTGATTTATGCCATTCTTGATCAGTTGTTTCATAAATAATTTTGCATGCTCTTTCTCATTTGCTGCAGTTTCATTGAATATTTCCTCAATTTGCCTGAAACCTTCTTTTCGAGCAACAGAAGCGTAATAATTATAACGCATCCGTGCCTGAGATTCTCCTGCAAAAGCTTTCATAAGATTTTCTGCTGTACGAGAACCTATAAATTCCATCAATTTCCTCCTCTTCGTTTTTAATATTTATTACTTAATTCTGCTGAATTCAATTGCTCAACTTAATACAACTCTAAAGTTCAAATCTACACTTTTTGTCAAGTTCACAAAACTTCAGCTCATAAAGATATCAACTTTCCCAGAGACCGTGTACGTTACACCATTCCCGGGTTACAATAATATCAGATTTTTTAATTGGGAACCAGGCTTCCGGATCATCCCCGGGTTTCAGTTCCGCCCTGCATACTTTGTCTTTTGTCAATACTTCAATAAATTTGATATAATGTTTTTCCACCATTGGATGAGCAGCATTCTGACCAATCTTTACCAGCACCCCATTATCTTTTTCTTCCACGTAGGGTACATGCTTTTCAACCGTGGAATCTTCTTTTTTGGCTACCAGCTTGATCATCGGTTTTCCGCAACATACCAGAGACGGTGCACCTTCATTTAAAACTTCCACAACGTTACCGCAAATTTCGCAGTAATAAATTTCTCTTAATTCAGTCATATCTCCTCCTTTTGTTATTCCTTAACTGGCGGATTGAATACTCGAGCGCCCAGTTCGTTATCTATCATTAACAAACCGTGACCTTTCCCACCGATCAATTTTAATTTGTTTACAATGGAATCCATTGAATCTTCCTCTTCTACCTGCTCATCTACGAACCAGTTCAAGAAACTCTTCGCAGCATGATCATTTTCCGAAATGGCGATGTCCATCAATTCGTTGATGGATTTACTTACAAATTGTTCATGTTTGTAAGACAATTCAAATACTTCTAACGGAGAATTGAATTCCACCTGCGGCTTTTTGATCGCCTCCAATTCCACCCGGCCGCCACGCTCATTTAAAAAATCATACATCTTCATAGCATGAAATCTTTCTTCCTGTACCTGTACTTTCATGAAATTTGCACAACCGGGAAGGCTTATCGAATCAAAATAAGCTGCCATCGACAGATACAGATATTCCGAATAAAGTTCTTTGTTGATCTGTTCATTAAATGCATCCTGCAATCGTTTGGATATCATCTCTTCCTCCTTCACTATTTTTTACTTATTTAATGCCTTTCATAACCAGATTCTTCTCATATTTCCGGAACCAGCGGAAATATTCAAAATGATCTTTTCTCTCTGATTTTCTTTTAAGCTATCATCTAAAAAATCGTTTCCTGTTAGATTTTCCCCAACCATAATATCTTTCTTTATTGAATTTGATTTTCCAGATTCTTGCGCAACTCATCCAAGACTTCTTCGTCCGGAATATACTGCAACCTAATCTGATCCAAAAGCTCAAAACCACATTCCTCTAAAATTTGTTCAATTATATCAACACTCTGTCCACCCCAGCCATAAGACCCAAAAGCCAGACCAAACCTGTTCCGCGGAGCCAATCCTTTCAAATAGGTTAACATGGAAGCCACTGTGGGCAAAATGTTATTGTTCAAAGTCGGCGAACCGATACAAATATATTTTGCTGATAAAATTTCGGTCATAATATCGGAAATATGAGTGGATTGAAGATTCAGCAGGCGATTCTCATATCCCCTGGATTCAAATGCTTCCTGAATCGCATAAGCTATCTTGCGGGTAGAACCCCACATTGTATCATAAATTATCAACGCTTTTTTATCCGTTTGGTTAGCTGACCATTTCTGGTAATTTTTTAAAATTTCGGAAATGTGATTTCTCAGAATCAAACCATGGCTGGGACAGATTGTTTTAATGTCGAGCCCTGAAACAGCTTCAAGTGCTTTCTGGACCTGGCTACTGTAAGGAAGCACAATGTTGGCATAATATTTGGCAGCTTCCTGCATCATTATATTAAAAGGAAATTCGTCGTCAAATCGCTCTGAAGATGCAATGTGCTGACCAAAGGCATCATTGGAAAATAGAATTTTTTCCTCAGGGCAGTAAGTTACCATATTATCCGGCCAGTGTACCATAGGTGTTTGAACAAAATGGAGTTTTCTTTTTCCCAGATCAAGCATATCCCCGGACTTTACAACCTGAAAATTCCACTTCTGTTTGTAATGTTTAGGAAGTCCTTCCACCCCTTTTGGAGAAGCAAATATCTTAGCATCGGGATTTAATTCCATTATTTTGGGAAGTGAACCGGAATGATCCATCTCAATATGATTTTGAATTACAAAATCTATTTTTCCCGGATCAATAATTTCTGAAATCCTCTTTAACTGCTCTTCGGCTAGATAATGTTTTACATTGTCTATAAGAGTTATCTTCTCATCAATTATAAGGTAGGAATTGTAAGTTGAACCCCGCTGAGTCAGGTATCCATGAAAATTTCTTAGATCCCAGTCGATTCCACCAACCCAGTAAACTCCTTTTTTGATCTCGATCGCTTTCACATTTACCTCCTTCTGTTCCAAAATATTGTCTGTTCTTCAAGAAATTAATTTTAAAATATAATATCTGCTATAATTAATCATAATTCTTCAAACTTTCTGACATTTCGGACAATAAAAGGTCGATCTGCCCGCTTGTTTAATCCTGACCAGATCTGAGTTGCATTCACACTTTTTTTTGTTGTAAACCTTCAGAAATCTCTGAAATTCCCCGGTTTTATTATCCACACTTCGATAATCCGAAATAGTAGTACCATTATATTTCAAAGCTTCTTTTAATACTTGCTTTGTTTGAAAAATAATTTCATCGATCTGTTTTTTCCTTAACTCCAATCCTGAAATTAATGGATTAATCCGTGCTCTGAAAAGTATCTCGTTCACATAAATGTTCCCCAGTCCGGCAATTATACTCTGATCTAGTAGTATGTTTTTAACTGGAGCTTTTTTATTTTTTAATTTCCCCCTCAAATATGTGTAGTTCAGATTAGAACTTAACGGTTCCACCCCTAACGTATCCAAAGCTTTTACCGGCATATTGATTTCATAAATTTCGATTTTTCCAAATGTCCTTACATCATCAAAAATCAATTTAGTTTTATCTGAAAATAATATTTCAGCCCTGGTATGGGGTGTTTTAAAATTGTAATCCTCAAGATAAATTAATTTCCCTGTCATTCTTAAATGAATTACAATTTTAAATTGCCAGGATGTATTGATTATTATGTATTTTCCCCTTCTTGCAATATCAATGATCGCTCCAAAATCACCTTTTGGGCAATTCCAGATAACCGTACCGGCACGGAATTCCTCAATCGAAATAATTTTCTTATGAATAACGGCTTCCATTAAGCCGTTAATAACTGTCTGTACTTCAGGTAATTCAGGCATTATTTAGATTCCTTTTTCAGACAATTCTTACAAATACCTTTTAAGTTTATATGATATTCCGTGATCTTATGCCCTTCAATGAAATCTTCATTAAATGTGTCATGACTGCCATCCAGGTCAAATACTAAACCACATTTGGAACATTTGAAATGAATATGCTGATCAGTATTAAAATCGTACCTTATCTCATTATCAAATATAGCCAGAGCTGTTAATAAACCCTTTTCCGTGAAAGTTTTTAATGTGTTGTAAACCGTAGTTTTGGAAAGGGTGGGAATCTGCTTAACCAGTTCACGATAAATCATGTCTGCCGTAGGGTGAGTTTTGTATTTACTCAAATATTCAAGGATCTTGATCCTTTGGATAGAAGGTGCAATATTGTGTTCAATCAAAATTCTTACAAAATCAATCATAATTTCATCCTTGTATTATTTTCATTCTTGTAATGATTACAAATATGGAATTACAACTTTCCCTGTCAATAATTTTTTTAACTTAAAATTTCAGCTCTTTTCTTAGTTGTTCATAATTATGGAATATGACTGATCGGATGTTTACTTTTTCTGCAGTCTTTGTGTTAAGAACATTATCATCAATGAAGACAACTTCCTCTGGCTGCAGTTTATTTTCCTTTACAATATTCAGGAATGTCTGGTGATCACTTTTTAGACTTTTATTCTCAAAAGAATAATATTTTCTGGAGAACAACTCAAGAAAAGAATGATATTCTTCTATATATTCAATCCATTCGCGACAGTGATCTGAACACAGGAAAAGGATATATTTTTTCTTTAATTGTTTTACAAAATCAACCATCTGGCTAATTTCAATTTTAAAATTATCCCTGATTAAAATTTTTAATTCAGAAATAGAAATAGGCCAGTTTTCAGATTTAATAATTTGATTTAAGTATTCTGTTTCGCTGATATTTCCCAAGCACAAACTCTCCAGATCTTTGCTGGCAAAACTTTTCAAAATAATTTTCTCAGGAATTTGCAGCTTTTCCGCTAATTTTCCTTCTACTCCGATTAATCCCCTGATCAAAACTTCTGAAAGATCAAAAATCAGATACTTGATCAAAATACTTTTTCCAGCACTATTCTGTTTTCCCTGATGTTGTCTTTCTTTTCAATTTCAAAGATACTGTAGTTGTTTTTAAGCAGCAAGTGCAACATATTGGGAAATTTATTTCTGGTTTTAACAATAATTTTTCTGAAACCTTTTTCTTTAGCCCAGATTTCCAGTTCCCGGGTTAGCCTGTCAGCAATATATTTTCGGCGGTATTCAGGTAAAACCGCTTGCAGCCAGCAGTAAAAAGACCCATCCCCAAATCTGTCATAACCCACATTAAAGCCTGCCCTTCTTCCATTCCAATAAGCGATCAGAATCAAATATTTCTTTCCGGAAAATCTCTTTTCAAAATCCTTTTGCTGATGAATATCTTCGAATTCAGGAATTTGAAGGATCAAATCAAGAACTTCTGTAATTAAACCATTGGGGGAAATTGTCAGCATTATTTCAATAACATCATTTTGTTGATGATAAGTCTATCGTCAGCTTCCAGGCAATACAGATACAAACCGGAACTTACCGGTTTCCCATTAAGATCTTTCCCGTTCCAGATAACTGAATGCTCTCCTGCAGATGCAAAACCGGAAATCAGATCTTTTATTAACTGTCCTTTAATGTTATAGATCTTTAAACTGAGGTTTTCATAATCCCTGGGTAGTGCAAAATTCAGCTCTGTGGAAGGATTGAAAGGATTTGGAAATGCCTTAATTGCAATTTTGTAGTCTGCAGTCTGGATATCATCAGCACCTGTCTCACCAAGCTCTTCCAGCAATTCATTCAGGAATAGAACTGCATCATCTTCCCAGAAATAGTAAAGGGGAAATCCTAAAAATATGAATTCCCCAGTCTGATCCGATTCCGTTGCACAAATTTCATCCTGATTAGTGCCGCTGTAACTATTGTAGGTGAACAACTCTAATTCCGCTTCCGGAAATGTAGCTATATATGGTAACCCGGTTTGGAAAGCCGGACTGACCTTCTCAAAATCAACATCCATATCGGAGTAAAATTCCGATGAAACCCCTGTAAAATCCATGCTGTTAATTAATTGGACATTGTCTACATTCATAAAATCTCTCAGAAAAAAATCTTCAATCGCATCAGCCGTTTTCCAGCCGGAAATGATCAGGTTTCCGCCAGATATTAAATAACAACCAAGCGGAGTAAGGGCACTATTAATATTGTTTTGCCCAATGTCGTCGTCATGCCAGAGTATGGTGGAAAAATGAGAAAGATATTCTGTGGCCGGAACTCCCTCTGCGGAATAATCATAAGACGTTATCGGCAGAGAAAAAATATTTTCATAGAATTGATCCACCATCTCATCTGTAGGACTACCCGGAGCACCATTACCGTCGTAGGTTTCATCAACTACCAAAATTCCCTGATCAAAAGGGAATTCGATTGGAGTAGCCTCGTAAAGATCTGACAGCTCCGATTCGAAGCTTGCATTGATAACTGCCGAAATTTTGTAATAATAAGTTATGCCATTTTCGAGATCCACATCTTCGTAAAATGTCTCTGTAATAAGTTCATCATTGATTTTTTCAAATTCGCTTCCTGGCAGCCAGCAGCAGTAAACATTATATCCATCAACTTCTACTTCTTCCCAGAAATCGTTCCAGTATAACAAAACCCTGCCGTCTGCAGCATAAGCATTATTAATAGTAACCTGATGATAATTTTTTCCATGTACCAACATCCAGCCTTCAGGATCAAACAGAATCTCTTCCGGATCTTCTTCCGTACTCAAGTCAATTATTGTTTCCATTGCATTTCCGGGAGAAGAATTTACCATAATTTCCTCAATTTCAGCGTTATTAATTATCTGTACCGGAATTTTCAGAAAAAAATCTGTCCCGGAATTTGAGGTTGTTTTTACATAGCTTGCCAGCCGTTTAGGTACAGAATTATGATCAACAAAATAAGTATAATCATAAGAAGGGATTCCGGGCTCAAAGATCCACTGCTGAAAAAACTGACTAAAATCATCTCCGGTATAATCTTCTATTATTCCCTGAAAATCTGAAGTTATAACGCATTGATTATGGTATTCCTGAAAATAATTCTGCAAAATGGAATAAAAATCTTCATCTCCTACTGTTTTTCTTAACATGTGTAAGATGGATGCCGCTTTTTCATATTGAACGGGATTAAAATAACTGTTGTAGACAGGATCATAAACTGTATAACTACCTCCACTTGCCCAGCCCAGATAATATTGCTGAATATTCTGAAAAACGTAATCCAGCATCGCTGCTCTGCCATAAAATTCTTCCATGTATATTGCTTCAGAATAAGTTGCAAATCCCTCTGATAACCAGACATCAGCCCAGGTTAACGGCGTAAGACAGTTGCCAAACCACTGATGGGCAAGTTCATGGGCAATGGTTACTTCATAACTCATATCTCCAGTGATCATATACATCGCCAGAGTTGTCATTGTCTGATGCTCCATTGCTCCAAAAGTTACCATGGGTACCACAGCATTACCATATTTTTCAAAAGGATATTCGCCAAATTTATCGGAATACAAATCGATTGTAGCAGGCAGATTCTGAAAATCAATTATTGCGTCTCCCTCCTGATTCGGTGTCACAAAATTCTGAATCTGCATTCCGTCATAATCCTGATTTATTTCTATGAAATTAGCTGCAGATATACAGGGAAGATGTGTTGCCATAGGATTAGAACCAAGCCAGTGATGGGTTTTAGTGCCATCTTCATTATCTTCGATCCCGGTTCTGATACCATTGCAGGCTACCAGCCAATCATCCCTCATTGTAACATGAAAATCAATTTCTGCTTTATCCCAGGGATGATCATAAGCCGGGAACCACCAGCGACACCCGCTGGGATCAGATAAAGTAAAAACATAATTTATATTAAATATCATCCCTATGCTATATATGTCATCACTTAATTGAGGATATCCGTAATATTCAACTGTGGTAGTAAATTCCTCACCGGAAGCAATCCCCGGTAGATCAATCGTAATGAGACCATCCTCATAATTAAAACCGGCAGCAGAACCATTGACAAGAACAGAACTGACATTCAATTCCTCCAATTCATAATTGATCTCTGTTAAATATTCTTCCGCTAAAACCGTCGCAGTTACCGATCCCTCTATATAATGGGCTTGATCATCTATATCTAAAGTAATATCATATTTCAATACATCAAAACCATGAGCGGAATCAGCTCTAGTAGCATTGTAAAAAGGAATATTTCTATTAAGGGATCCACCGAAATCCGCCCAGATAACTCCAGAAATTGTTAAAATTAATATAATAAATAAATACTTCTTCATCTTACCCCCTGCAGAATAATTAATCCATATTCAAAATTACTTTTTTAACCTAAAACCCTGCAATCATTTTTTTAATAAATTTATTTGACAAATTTTTGCTGTAGTTTTTTTTAGCACTCATAGAATTAGATTGCT
>LKUH01000350.1 GCA_001412425.1 Candidatus Cloacimonas sp. SDB | reverse complement strand
CCCAGGTTACTATGGGAGAGTTTGTAATAGAAAATGCAAATGAGTTTATCATTTGTGATGTGAGAAACAATCATAAGAAATTATTGAGTTATTTTGATATAGGTGAAAAAGAATTTTTGGATTATAAAAAATTAAGTATACTATAAAATAAATCTTATATTATGATATTACGTGTGATAGGTTTTTAAAAGGTTGAAGTTGGGTTTAATAAAATTTAATTTTTGTGAGCACTGGTTAAAAATACTTACCTGAAAATATCGAAATTTATTATCTGGTAAAATTTTATGGTATAAATTTCACTTAATCAAGAAGAAGGAAATTGATAAATTTTGTAATCACACTCAGTTTGTTAATCCGAACTGTTTTGGGTTTCATTTCCGGGGAAAGTTTACTGATAGAAACCCACCAATATTTCGACCGGGAAGATTATAAAAAGCGGTAAAAATTTTAAAGTCCGGTTTAGAGGGGAACTCAGATAATGCCGGAATCTACTATTGCCTGAAATACTTAATAATTATTGATATTTATATATATTTATATTAAATTATAATTATAAATATACAACAATAGCTAAATGGCTATTGAAAGATGTGGGAGAGTTTTTCCCTAACCCGGACTTACCAATTCCGGAAAATTAGAAAAAACCGCACTGTACAACTTAAAAATTCATTGAATTTCTTAATTGATAAAGCTACTCCCCTAACTCCAAATTATCTATCTCTTCATAAGCAGTTACCGGGTCAAATCCCAGATTTATCAACTGATTGAAATCATCAACCGCCTGATCTTTTTTTCCCATTTCTTTATAAGTATAAGCCCGATTATAATACACATCGATCAGGCGGTTGTTGTCAGGATAACCAATTTGGATTGCCCGGTTGAAATTATCTAAAGCATCCTGAAAGTTGAGCATCCTTTTAAATGCTATTCCCCGGTTGTAATATCCATCTGCATTCCGCGGAGCTAATTCAATAAAGCTATTATATGCCTGTACAGCTTGTTCATTTTTTTCCTGCTCCAGATATACATTCCCCAGATGTAGCCAGGGGTCGGCAAAAGCAGGTCTAAGTTTTAGGGATTCATTGAAAAGATCAATTGCCTTGGAATAATTTTTTTCCTTCAGTTCAATAAAACCCAAATTGGAAAGACACGTGCCCCAGTAACGGTAATAATAATCATCGGCAACTTGATATTCCTTTTTAAATAATTCCATTGCTTTTTCTGTATTTTCACGGGCTGCCTGGAGATCATTCCGGTCAAATGCCTGCATAGAAAGGTCAAAATAATCGGAACCTTTTTCATAACCAAGATTTTCCTGCCGCCACTTTCTAGCTCCTTCATAGAGCAGACGGTCAGCCATTTCTAAATCCCGGGCAGACTGCAGTCGGTCACCTCTGTCTAAAGCCACCACTCCCCGGTTAAAATAGGTCCGGCTGTTGTAAGGATTGATATCCAAAGATTTACTGTAGTGGTCAAAGGACTGATCGTATTTTTTCTGGATCATGTAAAGATCCCCCAGAAAATCAAGTGCCACCTGTTCCCGGGGATTCATGGACAACGCCTTCAGAAATTCCTGCTCCGCCTGTTCATCTTCCTGCTGCTGATAGTAGGAGACTCCCACATAGGCTTGCACCTTGCTATTGTCGGGATTCTGTTTTAACAGGTGGTTAAAACAATCTCTGGCAATATCATATTCCTTTAAAAAGCTGTAGGATCTGCCCATATTCAGATAGGCATTCTCCTCCAG
>LKUH01000349.1 GCA_001412425.1 Candidatus Cloacimonas sp. SDB | reverse complement strand
ATAATTAATTTAAGTTGAGTATTGCAGGCTGGGATCTTAACTAAAATCGTTGACAGCAGATTATTCAGAATTAGCTTCTGTTAAAATCTGTTTTTATAGGAGCGTTGAGGATGGATGAAAAATTAATTCTACTGAACCTTCATTATGTCGGTTCAGCAATTGCTTTTCTGGTTAAGGACATTTTCACTTTACGAATAATTATGATCATTGCCGGATTATGCAAAATAACTGAAGGTTATTTATCTGACAACAGAACAGTGATTTTCTGGGTCGGTCTATTTACGCTCATCAATATTGTTCAGGTGATCAGAATTATCTATGAAAATCGTGGAGTGAAGCTTGTTAAGGAGCTGGAGGATATTTACAAACAGGTTTTTTATGATATGAACAGAAAGGAGTTTCAACGCTTCTGGCTTCAGGGAGAACTTAAAACAGTAGAAGAAAATTCACTACTCTGTACAGATGGTGACAAAGCTGACAGGATCTTTCTGATAATCAACGGAAATGCTTCTGTTCTTAAAAAAAATGAAAAGATTGCCGATCTGGATCGCGGTAATTTTGCCGCAGAAATGGGCTATCTTACCGGTAAAGAAATTTCTGCTGACGTAAAGAGCAATTCAACAATGACTTATATTTTCTGGACCCATAAAACACTTAATTATATCAAGGAAATCTATCCTATTATATATAACAAATTTCATTTGATTATCAGTAAAGATCTGACGCAAAAACTGAAAAAATATTTATAAGATATCTGCTTTAATATGAACCGGATATAATAATTTTATGCTGCTAACTTTTGTCAGTATGAAAAAAGCTGTTGACACTCTTATGAAGGTTCATTTTGTAGAAGCGGAAAATAGATAAAAAATGAATTGTGGTCTAATTTTTCTAAATTATTGCAGCTTTATAATTAAAAAATAAGGAAGACTGGATGAAGTATTTTAAGAGCTGGTTTTTATTAAGCATTTTCCTGTTTATCTTCTGGTTGCTGCTTGCCGGTACAGATCTACAGGAATTAATTGTCGGAATAGCAGTTTCAATCCTTATCAGTTCAATTCTGGTTAAGAATATATCGGTTTTTGATGATATCAAGATTTCCCTGAAAGCTTTTATCTGCACAATTGTTTACATTTGTATCTTCATGGTGGAATTGATAAAATCTAATTTTGATGTGGCTTTTCGGGTGCTTCATCCCAAACTGCCCATTAATCCGGGGATTGTTAAGGTAAGAACTGAACTAAAATCAAAACTGGGACGTATAATTCTGGCTAACTCCATCACTCTCACCCCCGGAACCCTTACTGTGGAAATTCAAGAAGATTACTATTACATTCACTGGATAGACGTAACTGCTGAAGACATAGACAGATCTACCGAGCTGATCGTTAAAAAATTTGAAAAATATCTGGAGGTGATCTTTGGATAGTTCCGCAATTGCAAAAGTTATTTATGATATCTCAGCCTTGATGGCTGTTTCCGGTATTGTTCTCTCCTTCATAAGGCTGATAAAAGGTCCCACCATAGCCGATCGGGCTGTTTCACTTGATGTGATGACCATTATAGCTATCTCAATAATAGTTTATATAGCTGCGATAACGGGTAGAATTATCTATCTGGATGTTGCACTGGTTTACGGTTTGATCAGTTTTCTCGGGGTTGTTGCCATTGCCCGTTATCTGGAAAGGGGGTTCTGATGATGCTGGCAGGTGCGCTGATCACATTCCTGGGAGCTGCTTTCCTTTTACTGGGAAGCATTGGTCTGCTTCGTATGCCCGATGTTTATAATCGTATGCAAGCCGGTACAAAAACTTCTACTCTGGGCAGTATTTTATTTCTAATCGGTATAGCTGTGGGTTTCGGTTTCAAAGTTTTCATAGCCAAGATCCTTATTCTCATCTTGTTCATATTAATCACAAATCCTATTTCTTCTCATACTCTGGCAAGAGCTGCTCATTTTTTTGGAATTGAACTTACAGAATCAACTGTTCGGGATAACTTGAAAGAAGACGAAGAAGGAGATCGATAATGTCTCTAATTATAATTATTTTCTTAGGAATTATAATGATTGCTGCTGCTGTACTGGCTTTATATCTGAAAAATCTGGTAGCTGCCATAATAAGTGCTGGAGTGATCAGCTTATTAGCCAGTGTACTTTATCTCTTCCTGGCAGCTCCTGATGTCGCAATGACTGAAGCAGCTATCGGCTCCGGTTTAACCACCATTGTATTCCTGCTGGCTTTTAATAAGATCAGATCGGACAGGGAGGACTAGATGGCTAAAAGATTCATAACCCTGCTGCTGATTGCTCTGCTTGCTTATATGTTTCTTCCTTTTATTGTGGAAGTTGATGAAACTTCTCAATTAAACCGGGTTGCTGAAAAGTATGTTACTGCAGGACCCCTGGAACTGGGAGCGGCAAACCTGGTTACAGCCGTCATAGTTACGTATAGGGGGCTGGATACGCTGGGCGAGATCGTTGTTCTTTTTATTGCCGCGGTGGGAATTGGTTTCCTGTTGAGAAAACCCAGCAAGAAGAAAATTGCTGCTCCAAAACGTTCATCTTCTGAAATATTGCGGACTGGTTCCGATTTTCTCATTCCCTTACTGATCCTGTTTGGCGTATATATTTTTACTCATGGTCATCTTACTCCGGGAGGAGGATTTCAAGGGGGTGTTGTTCTAACCTCAGCTGCTTTGCTTTTTATGCTTTCTAATACAGAAGCCCGTTTCAATAAACAACTGACGGAAGTTATAGAATCTGTCTCTGGTATATTTTATCTGATAATTGGGATTTTAGGTCTTATTCTGGCTGGAGGTTTTCTGGATAGCCGTTTCCTGCAGCTGGGTGAGATGGGTCGTTTGTTCAGTGCTGGTGCTATTCCCATCATTTATTCAATAATAGGAATAAAAGTTGGAATGGAACTGATCGGGATATTAGAAAAATTGCGGAAGGAAGAGATATGACAGTTATATCGATATTAGGTTTTATCCTCATCATCATTGGGCTTTGGGGTATGTTGACGCAAAAGAACATAATCAAGATGATTATCGGCTTTTCCATAATTGATACAGGTCTTCACCTGGTAATAGTTTCCATCGGTTTTATTAAAGGAAGAACAGCTCCCATTATAAGTAAGGCAGTGGAAGGATTGGACACAGGTAAGAATTTTATTGATCCAGTTCCTTCAGCATTGGTGTTAACAGCAATTGTGATAGGGCTTGCCATTACTGCTTTGATGCTGGTATATGCGGTGAAATTGTTTCGGTTTAAACGATCACTGCAGATCGAAGATTTTGAGGAGTTAAAATGGTGAACCCCATCTATATATTCATAACGAGTTTAGGTGCTGCATTTTTGCTTAATTTATTTCAGAAGATCAACCGGAAAATTGCCGATTTGATTTTCTTCCTGACACTTGCAGTCATAAATTACATTTCCCTTTTCTGGTTTTACCAGTTACTTCAAGGATATGAAGCTGCCAAAATATACACAGCAGGCTTCTTACCACCCTATTCCATAAACTTATATCTGGGAATTGAAGAAGCTGTTTTCCTGGTTCTGATCAATCTGCTTGGTTTTTTCTCCGCTGTTTATCTGTACAAGAAATTCCGGGAAATTTCAATTAAGGCTATGATCCTCTATCTTGTACTGATAATGGGATTGAATGGTCTGGTAATGACCCGGGATCTGTTCAATCTTTTTGTGTTTTTAGAAATTACTTCCATAACAACTTATGCTCTCATTTCATTGGAAGATAATAAATATTCCCTCACAGCCGGATTCAAATTCATTATCGCCGGTGGTCTGGTCTCAACCTTATTTCTTATAGGTACCATTTACCTTTACCGTTTAGGTGGATCTCTAAATCTGGATTTTCTGGTCAATTCCGGAGTTTTAAACACCAAAGCCGGAATACTGGCAACTTTTCTACTAGTTTTTGCCCTATTGATTGAGTTGAAACCCTTTCCGGCTAATGGCTGGGCTCTTGATGTTTATCAGTCTGTACATCCCGGAATTGCTGCCATTATCGCTTCCGCCAGTTCCGCTGCCATTTTTTTCGTTATTTATAAATTTATTCCCCTCATGCCCAGCAGTTTTCTGCCTTTATTGGCGGGAATCGGGGGCGTTACTTTTGTTTTTTCCAATTTGATGGGCTTGAAACAGACAGATGCCAGAAGACTACTGGGTTATTCCTCCATTGCCCAGATGGGGCTTCTGCTGGCAGCTCTGGCGCTTATAATGCAATTCGATAACTTACAATCTTTAAGTTCTATTATAGTAATTATAGGGGGATTGTTTATCAACCATTTCCTGGCCAAAGCTGGGCTTTTCTGGTTAGCAGGTATCGTGCAGAAAAGAAATATCAGGTCCTGGAAGATAATAGCAAACAATCCGCCTCTGCTACTTGTTTTTGGGGGATTTATTCTGGCTCTGATCGGGTTGCCGCCTTTTCCCGGATTCTGGGCAAAATGGGAACTTGTCATGCAACTCTCAGCCAATAATATGATGGTCTGGGTCTGGATTATTCTGGCTGGTTCCCTGCTGGAAGCTGTATATTTATTCCGCTGGTTTGGTTATGCTGTAAAAAACACTGAAGTTGAGGAAATCAGAACTGAGGCAGCTCAATACCTGCCGGTTTTGATATTTCTGCTGGGACTGCTATATTTAGGTATGGAAGGGACTCACCTCGTTTCCGGAGCTGACTCCATTTACGTCCTGCCTGTATTACTGGGCGTAATTTTATATGTACTTAACTGGCTGCCAAATAAGCTTAAGGGTTCGCTCTGTCTCCTCGCAGTCATTTATTTTTCTTATCGGCTGCTTCCTGCCCTGCAGGATATTTACCAGCTTTTCGGTGTGGTTTTTTTAATAGGAAGTGCAGTTCTGCTGATTACAACTTTTGCCCGAAAAGATATTTTTAAAGGATTCTATCCGCTGCTGATAATTATGATCTTGTCCTTAGGAAATCTGCTGCAGGCAAAGACTTCCCTGCAATTCTTTCTCTCCTGGGAATTCATTACCATCACTTCTTATCTGCTGATCTTACGTGGTAAATTTTCTCTGAAAGCTGCCCTGATCTACATAACATTTTCACTGGCAGGAGCTTATTTGATCCTGGCAGGTATGGGTCTGGCTTTTAGAGATACTGGAGTAGTTTCACTGGCTGGATTGGCTTCCATAGTTAATTCGGGATATATCTATGTTTTACTGGGTTTGGGATTTTTAATTAAGATCGGTATTGTCGGATTTCACGTCTGGTTGCCGGGAGCCTACACAGAGGCTGAAGATGACTTTACACCTTTTCTCTCTGCAGTGTTAAGCAAAATGGGCATATTCGGGCTTATTATGCTGGCAATTCTTTTGGGTGAACCTGTATTAAAGGGAATACAACTCAATTATATTCTGGGCTGGCTGGGGGTGTTGACAGCATTTTTCGGAGCTTTATTAGCAGCCTTTCAGGAAGACATAAAAAAACTGCTGGCTTATTCCAGCCTGGGACAGCTTGGATATATTGTGCTTGCCTTAGCCATACATTCTCATCTGGGCTGGGTAACTTCAATATACCTCACATTTACACATCTGCTTTTTAAAGGAATTTTATTTGTAGCAGTAGCTGGTCTGCTTTCTCGGGTAAAAACCCGGAAAATGTATGAAATGGGGGGTCTGATAAATAATATGCCGTTAACCTTTATCTCGGTGCTGATAGCTATTATTGCTTTATCGGGCGTACCTCCTCTTTCAGGTTTTGGCGGGAAATGGCTGCTTTATTCATCCTTATTAGAAAAAGGTTGGTATCTGCAGGCGGGACTAGCCTTTTTTGCCAGTACAATTGCCTTTTTATACTGCTACAGGATATTGCATTCAGTTTTTCTGGGTCAGCCTAAAACCGCTCTTAGAGATGTTAAAGAACCCTCTGTCTGGTATATTGTACCGCAATACCTTTTTTTATTCGGAATCATGGCGATCTCCATGTATCCGAACTTGATCCTTAAACCAGTAATGTCGGCCGTCTCAACTTATTTTGCGAGTTCAATATACTGGGAAGATTATACAGTAATAAGCTCTTTAGGTTATTGGAATGGGAATGCAGTAATGATGGTTACTATGGGCGTGTTTATGATACCTTTGCTCTGGCTGTTATTCCGAATAAAGGCTGTTACTAAAGTGAAACAATTCAATATCGTTTATGCGGCAGAGAGACCGGATAGACCCGAAACCACACATTATGCGCATAATTTCTTCGCACACTACCAGAAAGCGCTGGGTTTTCTGGCTCGCCCTAAAGTGACAGAATTCTGGGGAAATATAGCTGAGGTTATTCACTCTGTGGGGGCACTTTTCAGACAGCTCTATACCGGTAACGGCCAAACTTATGCTATTCATATTCTTATCTTTCTGCTTATTTCATATTTTATTTTGGGAGTAAAATAATGAATTCAGTTACTTTGATCTTAATTGGTAATGCAATCCTGTCTCTTTTTTTAATAACCATCTGGGGTTTGACCCTTAACGGAATGGTCATGAAAATAGTTGCCAGAGTACATGGCAGATTCGGTCCCCCTGTCTGGCAGCCTTTTCTGGATATAATTAAGAATAATGCTAAACGTACAATGATTGCCCACGGGACTATGTTTTTTCTGGGTCCGGTATTCAGAATTGCAAGTGGAATAGGAACTTATCTCTTCATACCTGCCATCTTTGGCTCTACTGTTTTTTCCAATTTCAGCTTTTCCGGTGATGTCTTCCTGGTGATGTATTTCATTTTTTTCGGGCAATTGGGAATGGCTCTGGGAGCAGGTGAAAGCGGGCATCCCTACAGTCCCATAGGAGTGAGCAGGGGGTTAGCTCAAATGACAGCATTTGAAGTGCCTTTCTCGCTGGCAGTAATTTCCCTGGCGGTTCAATACAATACTCTGTCAATCACCGAAATAGTAGCTGCTCAGCAGGGAAGCATCTTAAACTGGACGATTTTTACTAATCCGCTAGCTGCAATAGCTGCTTTAATAGCCCTTCTGGGTATGAATATGCATAATCCCTTCAGCATAGTAATTGCTCCTCAGGAAATTCCGATCGGACCACCAACAGAATATCATAGTGCTTATCTGGGAATGCTGCAGACAAATCGCGCGATCTTCAATATCGCTAAACTCGTTCTTTATATGAATCTCTTTTTTGGCGGAGCGACAAATTTTATTACCCTTATACTGAAGACTTTTTTAATTTACATTTTTACATCAGTAGCGGTTGGAGTTGCTTTTCCTCGCTTCAGAACAGAACAGTCTATAAGATTCTTCCTGAAATATCCTGCCCTCATAGGATTGTTAGCAATAATTATTGTCAGTATTAAATAAGGAGTCAATGTGATTTTCGGAAAGAAAAGGAAGGTTGTTACCAAATTAGAAAATGACGGATTAAAAGCGGAAGAAAAAGAACTATTTTGTGACCTGCCACCCAGAACCTATAAAGGCCTGGGAAAATATGTGGAGAAATTTCTTAACTGGGCTCGAGCTAATTCCTTATGGATACTTGGTTTCGGAACAGGATGCGGGGCAATTGAGTTACGACCTCTCATGACAGCCCGTTATGATATGTTCAGGTATGGTATCGCACCACGGCCAACTCCCCGCCAATCATCTGTTTTCATAATCGGCGGGTACGCTTCCATAAAAACAATTAAAAGAATTGTCAGAAGCTATGAGCAGATGCAGAGCCCCAAATTTGTTATAGCACTGGGCAGCTGCACGATAAATGGCGGTATGTACTGGGACAGCTATAATACTGTAAATCGAATTGATTACTACATACCTGTTGATATTTATATTGCAGGCTGCATGCCTCGCCCCGAAGCAATTATTGCGGGATTCGAAGCTCTTAAAAAAAGAATTATAGCCGGAAAGGCTGAGGGTGCAAATAAATATGCTGAGAACTTCAGCTGGTATAAGGCAAACCAGAAAAAAATAATAAAAGACTGGAATATGCCTGATTATAACTGGTAGGTAATTATGAATGAGATAATGGAACAGCTTAAACAGATTTTTAAATTGAATGAATTCAATCAAGAAAGGGAAGACCTCTATTTTATTACTGCTGAAAAAGAACAACTGGTTAGTCTGCTGACCCATTTAAGGGATATTCACCAATTCACCTCACTTATTTTCCTGCAGGCTGTTGATTATATTGAAGATAATCTTTTTCAGCTTACTTACATGACCCATAATTATGACAAACATATCAGTCTTGGAATCAGAGTCAAAATCGACCGTCAAGCAGCAGAAATGTCTTCAATTCACCATTTATGGGAACATGCGGAAACATTTCAGAGAGAATTAAAAGAACTTTTCGGGATTGATTTCCCCGGCAGTCCAGGTATTGACTCCGGATTTGTTCTGGAAGGATGGGAAGACATACCACCCATGAGAAAGGATTTTGATACAGTAAAATATGCGGAAAAGACTTTTTTCCCCCGACCAGGCAGAAAAACTCACGATCCAGCAGAATATATGAAAAATAAGCTGTATCCCGAAAACAATTAGGAGGTAGGATGAAAAGCAGAGTGATCTTTTTATTATTAGGAATCCTGATCGGAATCCTGTTAACCGGTTTGATCGTCTGGAAAAATATGCCCGATCAAATGATGAAAGTTGTTCAAAGCAAATACGATTTTGAAGAAACTGTTTCCCGCCTGGAAGAAGCAGCTTATATGAACGGCTGGGAAGTACTGCATATTTACGATCTGGGAGATTGTTTTTTTGAAAGAGGAATGGGAACCTTAATGAATGTAACTGTTTTATCCATCTGCCAGGCAGATTACTCATTTGAGATACTTCAAGCAGATGAAAATAAAAAAATAGCTGCAATAATGCCCTGCCGTATAGGAGTTTATGAAGATGAGGAAGGCGATGTTTATCTTACCAGAATGAATATCGGACTTTTCTCGAAAGTATTTTCCGGCACTATCGGCGAAATACTCAGTCTGGTGGCAGAAGATGATGAAAAAATAATCGAAGATATAATACTTAAATAATCAGGAGAACAATACATGTTTGAAGGTGATAGAAGCAAATTTCCTGAAATCAAGGATGGAAGACCTGTCATAGATCTGGATTCACAGAAATTTATCAAAGTCTGGCAGGGTCCTCAACATCCCGGTGTGACAGAAAATATAGCTCTGGAACTTACTGTGAGTGGAGATGAAGTTGTTGAGCTTAAAACTCATGTCGGCTATCTGCACAGGGGTTTTGAAAAGCTGCTGGAAAGAAGAACCTTTATTCAGGGTTTCACCATTGTCTGCAGAATTTGTGTACCGGAACCTGATACCAACGAATATTTATATGCTGCTGCCTTGGAAGAGCTGGGAAATATTGAAATCCCTGAAAAAGCCCTCTGGCTCAGAACTCTGACCTTAGAGATGTCCAGATTGGCAAGCTTCCTGATGTGGATCGGAGGTCAGGCAGGTTCCTTCGGAATGGGTACTATCGGACAGTGGTCGGTTGCTCACAGGGATTTTATTCTCGATTTGTTCGAAGAACTATCGGGAGGAAGAATTTATCACATGTATATAATACCGGGAGGTGTTCGCGGAGATATTCCCCCTGGTTTCGTTTCAAGACTGAAAAAAGTACTGAGAAAAATTGATGTGCTGCTGGAAGATATTGATAAAGTGTTATTTAATAACATTCTCTTTAAAAAAAGGGCTGTAGGATTAGGTGTAATAACAAAGGAGATGATCGATAAATTCGGCGTTACAGGTCCGGCGGCCAAGGCTGCCGGGTATGACAGAGATCTGCGTAAGGATCTGCCTTATTTAATTTATAACAAGCTTGATTTTGATGTAATAACCGGCAGTGATTCCGATGCTTTTACCAGAGCAAAAGTGCGATTTGCTGAAATGCACCAGTCTGTAGAGTTAATTCGGCAGATCATCGCCAGAATGCCGGAAAAAGGCGAATTTCACACAAAATTACCGAATGTTCTGCATTGGAGGATAAAACCAGGTGAAACCTGGGTTCAGGCTGAGGCTTCCCGGGGGGAATATGGTTATTACATTGTTACTGATGGCTCTGCTTATCCTCGTCGAATAGCAGTGCGCGGTCCAAGTTATTCCAATGCGATCTCACTTCTGCAAAAATTAGCAGTTAATACAAATATAGCTGATATTGCAGGATTAATGGTATCTTTACATACCTGCCCCCCTGAAATCGAGAGGTAGCTAATGAGTTTAAAAGATCTAATATCACCATTTTATGTTTGGAAAAGAGCATTCAGCAAACCCTATACTACCAGAAAACCATTGAAAGAACGTCCGGGTGCCAATAGATACAGGGGTTTTCATAAGAATGATCTGGAAAAGTGTATCGGGTGCGGTTCCTGTGAAATGATCTGTCAAAATGCTGCCATAGATATGGTCCCGGTGGAAGGGATCGAGACCCAATATTCCGATAGCGGGTTAAGACCCAAAATAGATTATGGACGCTGCTGCTGGTGTGCCTTATGTGTCGATATCTGCACAACAGGTTCTTTAACAATGTCTAATGAATATATCTGGATCAATTCAGATGCAGATGTTTTCCGCTTTGTTCCGGGGAATGAGAATAAAACATGGGATACTGTAGAGCCAGGATATCAACGTAGTGAAGGTTACGAATTACTAGATAAAGCCAGAGTAGAAATGAAAATGCTGAGTCCTGAAGAAAGTATTCAATCCTTTCTGGAAATGGTTAAGGGCTATGCTCGGGAAGAAGCAGAAAAAGAGGCAATGCGCTGCGTTGAGTGCGGGCTTTGTATTGCAACCTGTCCAGCTCACATGAATATACCTGGTTATATCAAAGCTGTGCGGGAAGGAGATCTGGCAAAAGGTATAGAACTGCTTTATGAGACAAATCCGCTGCCGGCTACCTGCGGCAGGATCTGTACCCATCGCTGCGAAGATGTCTGTTCTCTGGGAGTTCTGGGAGAACCTATCGCCATCCGCTGGCTAAAAAGATTTCTGATCGACCAGATTGATCAATCAGAACTGAAACAGAAAATTATATCTGATTATCCCGAAAATGGCAAGAAAGTAGCTATAATAGGTTCAGGTCCCGGTGGCCTGAGTGCTGCCTACTATTTAAGAAAATTAGGATATCGGATTAAAATTTTTGAGTCAGAAGAAAAAGCAGGTGGCATGATCAGATACGGAGTTCCTGAATACAGAATGCCTTATGATCAGCTTGATAAGGACATTGAGACTATATTGAATCTGGGAATTGAGATTGAGTATAACAGAAAAGTCGGAGCCGATCTTGATTTCAGAAAAGTTTATGATGATTTTGATGCCGTTTTCTTCTCAACTGGTCTTACGGTTCCCTACAAACTTGAGATCGAAGGTGAAGATCTGAATGGAGTTCTGGATGGACTTGATATTCTGGAGAAATTTACCCGGGGCATTAATCTGGAATTGGGGAAAAAAGTTGCAGTTATCGGTGGAGGTAATGTTGCCATGGATGCGGCAAGAACTGCCCGAAGATTGGGGGCTGATGTAACTTTACTTTACCGCAGACGGGAAGAAGACATGCCGGCTGACGCGGAAGAAATCCAGGAATCACATAATGAGGGTGTGAAATTTATAACTCAGGCAATTCCGGTAAAACTGGAAAAAGCCGGCGATCAACTTAAGTTAATCTGGAATAAGGCAGAAATGGTTGATCAGGGTGCAGGAAAGAGACCCAGACCTGTCCCATTAGAAGATGAAATTCATGAACTTAAGATGGATAATCTGATCAGCGCAATAGGGCAGGGTCCTGATTATTCCTTTCTGGGAGAGGATATCAGTAATAAATTGAAATTTCATCGTTATAAAGTGATAACTAACGAATATGGACAGACTTCTCTGCTTAAAATATTTGCTGGAGGTGACATAGTCAATTCTACAGCTGATGCAATAAGTGCAATTGCCGATGGTCATAAAGCAGCAAAAGGGATAGATTATTTTCTCAATAGAAATTGATTTCTAAAAATATAGGAATATGGTAATACTGAAATTGAAGCTTTATGCTTGACAAATAAAACTGATTGTTTGAGATAAGGTTATAGTCAATAATAAATTTACAAAGGAGTTATTATGAAAGATAGCTTAAAATTAATTCTAGGTTTAGTTTTGCTTATTTCCATATTTATTACTGCTTGCGCTCCACCTCCACCACCAGTAACAAAGGACCAGCTGGATTTGTCAGAAGCTGAAGCTCTTGAAGCAGAACAAAATGCCAATGAATTGAAGATGGAAAAAGATGCTTTGGAAGAAGAGCTTAAGATGAAACAAGCCCAATTAGAAAGTTTGAAGAATTATCAACAAGAACTTGAGCTGGAAGAATAGGAGAAC
This sequence comes from Candidatus Cloacimonas sp. SDB, assembly GCA_001412425.1. Lineage (GTDB taxonomy): Bacteria > Cloacimonadota > Cloacimonadia > Cloacimonadales > TCS61 > SDB. The sequence continues at coordinate 1,228 of LKUH01000349.1, read as the reverse complement.
GTTATGAAAAAAATTACACTAATTTCCCTCGTTTTATTAATAGTTATCCCGGTATTGCTGCAATCCCGGGTTGTTTATCTTACTGAAGAAGAATACAAAGAATTAAAGAAAGATGAAAGGCTTCATTATTGGGAAACACTGGAAAATGAACTTGCCAACAATCAGAAGAGAAAAGCTGATGCAATAGCTAATGCTGAAGCTTATGAGATCAGGATCGAAGAATTGAAAAAGGAATTGGCTACGGTTAATGGCGAGTATGATATGGTTCATCAACAGATACTTGATAAATTGGGCGTATCAAAAGATGAATTTGCTATGATTCAAGATAAGATCGATTATTTTAACAATAAGATTGATAACTGGAATAATTTAAGTGATAAAGAGCTCTGGAAAGCAAAAAAATCGATTCATGAAATGATTGCTGAATACAATGAATATAGGCAGACAAATTATGCTAAAGTACCTGATTTTCTGCAGGATTTTTCCGACCTGGATAATAGAATCGCTAATTTGGAAGCCAGTTTAGATGCCGCTAAACCTAAATACTATGAAGATACTTATACTGTTGTTAAAGGTGACTGGCTTTCTAAAATATCCGGTTACAGCTTTATTTATAACGACGTTTCCAAATGGCCCATAATTTATAGAGCAAATAGAGATATAATAAAAGATCCTAATTTGATCTATCCTAATCAGGTCATAAAAATACCACGCGGATTACCTAATGAATGGAAAGTGTATAAAGGAGAATGCCTGTGGCGTATTGCTTCTTATCCGGAAGTTTATGGTAATGCGGTAAAATGGCCTGTGATCTATCGTGCCAATAAAGATAAAATCAAAGATCCTGACTTAATTTATCCAAATCAGGTTTTTGAGATTCCCAGAGATTAGTTAAATTATTAATTATTAAAGCCTCTCTATTTTCTTAGGGAGGCTTTATTTATGGTGCAAATTGGCTAAACAAAAAATATTATATATACTGATAATCAGTTTTCTGATTTCATTACTTCACTTTCTTATAACTCCTCATAGGTTTTCTTCTTATGAATATGATATGTCACTGGGGCAAATTGCTGAAAAAGACATTATCGCTCCTTTCGAATTCTATATTTACAAAAGTGAGGAAGTACTGCGGGCTGAACAGGAAACTGCCGCTGCGAAAGTTAAACCTGTCTATAAAGTCTCTGAAAGTTTAAAATTCAACGCTCAAAAAAATCTTGATTTCATT
>LKUH01000348.1 GCA_001412425.1 Candidatus Cloacimonas sp. SDB | reverse complement strand
AAGCCATTTTTCACAGGTTACAGGCCGCAGTTTTATTTCCGTACAACCGACGTGACCGGTACTTTGACCTTACCAGAAGGCGTGGAAATGGTAATGCCTGGTGATAACGTAACCATAAATGCAGAGCTGATAACCCCGATTGCAATGGAGAAAGGACTTCGTTTTGCTATTCGTGAAGGCGGAAGAACTATCGGTGCTGGTGTTGTTAGTAATATAGAAGAATAATTCGGAGGCTAGTGTGGCTAAAAAAAGTGAACAAAATAAAATCCGGATTAAACTGAAAGCCTATGATTATCGTTTACTGGATAAATCTGTTGCAGAAATAATAAAAAATACTAAAAATACAGGTGCTAAAATTGTAGGTCCTATACCACTTCCAACTGAAAAATCATTTTATACAGTATTAAGATCTCCTCATGTAAATAAAAAGGCTCAGGATCAGTTTGAAATGCTGGTACATAAAAGAATTATTGATATTGTCAATCCTACTCCTCAAACTACGGGAGCTCTCAAGAAACTCAGCCTTCCTGCTGGGATTCATGTTGAGATTAAAGCATAAAGGAGTCTGAAATGATAGGTTTAATTGGGAAGAAACTTGGAATGACCCAGATTTTCGACGAGAATGGAGATAGAATTCCAGTAACAGTTATTCAGGCAGGACCCTGTCGTGTAATTCATAGAAAAAATAAGGAAAAACATGGTTACGATTCGATTCAGCTGGGATTTGAAGAAGTCGGAGAAGAAAAAGTAAATAAACCTTTAATCGGACATTTCAAAAAGCATAACAGTCCCCTCTATAGACATCTTAAAGAATTCAGATTAAAAGTTTATAAGGATATTGAAGAAAAAGAAATATTTGATGTCGGAATGTTTACTCAAAACGAAGTATTAAAAATAACCGGAACATCAAAAGGTAAGGGCTTTTCTGGCGTAATGAAAAGACACAACTTCCATGGGTTCAAAGCCACCCATGGTGTACATGAATCTTATAGAGGACCAGGATCAATCGGACAATGTGCTACACCTTCAAGAGTTTTTAAAGGGAAGAAAATGCCAGGACACCAGGGAGTGGATAAAGTATCTGTGACAAACGTTAAGGTTGTTAAGATAGATCAGAAGAAGAATATTGTTCTGGTGAAAGGCGCTGTACCCGGGCACATAAATGGCATCGTTTACTTAAGGAAAGAACTTTAAGATTGGAGTTATTAATGTTAAAAATAAATAAATATAATTCTCAAGGTGAAGAGATCGGCAAAGTCACACTTCCTAAATCACTTTTTGCCGTGGAATCAAAAAATCCCCAAGCTCTACTCTATGAGGTTATTAACATGTATCTGGCAAATCAGCGTCAGGGTACAAGTTCAGTGAAGACCAGAAGTGAAGTTAAGGGAAGCGGCCGTAAACTTTTTCGTCAAAAAGGAACCGGTAATGCCAGACCAGGTAATGCTCGTACTCCTTTAAGAGTAGGCGGTGGTATGGCTTTTGGTCCTAAACCTAAAGATTGGAAAAGAAAGATTCCAAAAAAGAAAAAGAGGCTGGCTTTAAAATTAGCCTTAACTCAAAGAGCTAATGACAAACAGATAGCCCTTATTGAATCTCTGGAATTTGAAAAACCTGATACAAAATCTGCCAGAACACTGATGGAAAAAATTGCTCCCGAGAAGGGCAGAACTCTTATTTTAATGAAAGACAATGACAAAAATGTAATACGATCTTTCAGTAATTTACCGTATGTGAAAACAAATAAAGCGGATAGCATCTTTGCCTATGAAATTCTTAACTGCAATTTCCTTTTAATTACTAAAGATGCTTTAGATATTATGAAGGAGGTATTTGAAAAATGAAACAGGATAGAGAAATTTTAATAGCCCCCCTCATAACAGAAAAATCAACTTCACAGCAAAATGCCAATAACAGTTACACTTTTATGGTTAGTTTAAATGCTAATAAAATAGAGATCAGAAAAGCTGTTGAAGCCGTATTTAAAGTAAGCGTTATTGATGTAAATACAATTAGACAACGTGGAAAAATCAAAAGAATGGGTAGATTCTCCGGTAAAAGAGCAGATTGGAAAAAAGCAATTGTTAAACTTAAAGCCGGTGATACAATAAGTGATTTTGAAACATAGGAACAGGAGCTGAATAATGGGAATCAAAAAATATAAACCAATAACTTCTACCTTAAGGTATAAAACAGGTTTTACTTTCGAGGAGATCACTAAAACAAAACCTGAAAAAACCTTGATAAAACCTCTTCCTAAAAAGGCTGGCAGGAATAATCAGGGACGTATAACATGCAGACACCGTGGCGGTGGACATAAAAGACAATACAGAATTATTGATTTTAAAAGAAATAAACATGAAATACCGGCTAAGGTTGCAGCTATTGAGTATGACCCCAATAGAAGTGCCCGAATAGCCTTACTGCATTATGAAGACGGAGAAAAAAGATATATTCTGGCACCCAATAAACTTCAGGTGGGTGCGGTCCTGAAATCTGGCGAAAAAGTAGATGTCAGATTAGGAAATGCTCTTCCACTGAACAGGATACCATTGGGTACAACAATACACAATATTGAATTTAAGCCCGGCAAGGGTGGCCAGTTAGCCAGAAGTGCCGGAACTTATGCCCAGGTAGTTGCCAAAGAAGGAGGATATGTTCATATCAGAATGCCTTCAGGTGACGTACACCTTATCAGGAAAGAATGTTATGCAACAATTGGTCAGGTAGGAAATCTGGAGCACAGCTCCATAGTTTTCGGTAAAGCCGGAAGAAAACGCTGGTTGGGAATTCGACCAACAGTGCGCGGAGTAGCAATGAATCCGGTTGATCATCCTATGGGTGGCGGTGAAGCTAAAACTTCGGGTGGTGGACATCCTGTTTCACCCTGGGGCGTACTGGCAAAAGGTGGAATAACCAGAAAGAAGCGCAAATATTCTAACAAATATATAATAAAAGCAAAGAAAAGATAAAGGATTAGGTAGATTATGGCTCGTTCAATAAAAAAGGGACCCTTTGTAGATAAGCATCTGGAAAAAAAAGTAGATGCATTGAACGCTGAAAATAAGAAACAGGTAATTAAAACTTGGTCTAGAAGATCTACAATTCTGCCCAAATTTGTGGAACATACTTTTGCAGTTCACAATGGCAGAAAATTCGTACCGGTTTATGTTTCTGAAAATATGGTTGGTCACAAACTTGGAGAATTTTCTCCGACCAGGACATTTCGTGGCCACAGAGAAAAATAAAGTTATTTATAATAGCTAATTAAAAAGGGAGCTAAAGCAATGGGAGCAATAGCTAGAGTTCGAAACCTGAGGGGCTCGGCGCGTAAGGCAAGATTAGTATTAGATTTGATTCGCGGTAAATCTGTGCCTGAAGCTCAGCAGATATTAAGGTTTTCAAAAAAGAGGGTTGCAAATGAAGTAGCCAAACTTCTTAATTCAGCTATAGCAAATGCAACTGTAAAAGAAGGTAGGGCAGATATTGACAGTTTATTCGTAAGTCAAGTTTTTGCGGATGACGGTCCAATTATGAAAAGATACAGAACACGTGCACATGGAAGGGCTACTGTTATTAGAAGAAGAACCTGTCATATAACCCTAGAGATCATGGGAAAAGAGTAGGAGGAAACTTTGGGACAAAAAGTTAATCCAGTAGGTTACAGAATAGGAATTAACAAAGATTGTGATTCTACCTGGTTTGCCACAAAAGATGAATATCTTCAGAATTTCCACGAGGATTTAAAGATCAAGAAATATATTAACAATCGATTAACTGATGCAATGGTCTCTAAGGTTACCATCGCTAGAAAAACCAAATCGATTACTGTTGACATTCATACTGCCAGACCGGGACAGGTCATCGGCAGAAAAGGTTCCGAAATTGAAAAGATCAGGAACGAGTTAACAGTTTTGGTTAATAAAGAAAGAGATGCAGCTTTAAATGTTTTTGTTAACGTCCAGGAAATTAAAAATCACTGGCTCGATGCAAAACTCATCGGGGTTGAAATTGGCAGACAGATCAAACAGCGCGTTTCTTTTAGAAGAGCGATGAAATTTGCAATTAGAAATGCCATGCGGAATGGCGCTCAAGGTGTAAAAATTCAGTGTTCCGGTAGACTCGGCGGAGCTGAAATGGCAAGAACCGAACGTTATCAGGAAGGAAGAACACCTCTTCATACCTTGAGAGCAGATATAGATTACAGATTAACTGAAGTCAGTACCACATATGGGATTATCGGGATTAAAGTCTGGATCTATAAAGGCGATATTCTTAAATAAGGGGAAGTAATGTTAGCTCCAAAGAAAGTTAAATACAGAAAAAAACAAACAGGTCGCAGAAGAGGATTAGCTCAGCGCGGAAACTCGCTAAGTTTTGGTGACTATGGCATTATTGCTTTAGATGCAGGCTGGATAACCAGCAGACAGATTGAATCTGCCCGTGTGGCAATTACAAGAACCATGAAAAGATCAGGAAAATTATGGATCCGAATATTTCCGGATAAACCAATTACCAAGAAACCAGCTGAAACACGTATGGGGAAAGGTAAAGGGGCACCTGAATATTGGGTTGCCGTTGTTAAACCCGGAAGAATCATGTTTGAATTTGAAGGTGTTGATCTTGAAGTTGCAAAACATGCAGCTACCATGGCCAGTCATAAGTTGCCTGTGAAAACAAAAATAGTCATTAGAGAGGGGTTTGACCTATGAAAATGAATGAACTCCGCGAATTTACGAATGAAGAATTAGAACAGAAATTACATGACCTGAAAGAAGAAATATTTAATCTGAGATTCCAAAAGAGTTTAAACCGTTTAGAAAATCAGATGAGAATTAAGGTTGTGAAAAAAGATATTGCCCGAATATTAACTTTAAAGACCGAACGTCAAAAAAGTGATACTCAGGAATAAGAGGTTGGAAAATGACTGAAGGAAGAAAATTAATTAAACAGGGCGTAGTCGTCAGCGATAAAATGGATAAGACGATCGTTGTTAAAGTTGAGCGTCAATTTAAACATCCGCTTTATAAAAAAATTGTGCGCCGACATAAAAAATTCAAAGCTCATGACGAGAACAATGAGTGTAAAATGGGTGACATTGTATTGATCCAGGAAAGTAAACCTATTAGCAAATATAAAAAATGGGTTTTAAATAAAATAATTGTAAGAAGTAAATAAGGAGTCTGAAATGATTCAAGCTCAGACATTATTAACCGTAGCAGATAATTCGGGTGCCAAAAAGGCAATGTGCATTAAGATCCCCGGTGGTTCCAAAAGAAGATATGCCAGTGTTGGCGATGTGATAATTGTAACGATAAAATCAGCTGTTCCCAACGGTAAAATCAAAAAAGGCACTGTCACAAAAGCCGTTGTCGTAAGAACGCATAAAGAAGTCAGCAGAAAAGACGGCACTTATATCAGATTCGAAGACAATGCCGCTGTTATTATTGACGACAGAGGGGAACCGATAGCTACCCGAATATTCGGACCTGTAGCAAGAGAATTACGTGATCATCAGTATATGAAAATTATTTCATTGGCACCGGAGGTTCTCTAGGAGTTATTATGGTAAATAAAAAAAGTAATTTAAATAAAAAAATAAGGATCAAAAGAGGTGATGTTGTTGTTGTGATCACCGGAAAATACAAAGGTGTGAAGGGAAAAGTGTTGAAAGCCTTCCCTAAAGATGGCAAAGTCATCGTTGAAAAAGTGAATTTTATTAAAAAACATACACGGCCGACGCAACAGAATCAGCAGGGCGGTATCATTGAAAAGGAAGCTCCGATAGATGTTTCCAACGTTATGTTGTTCAATGAAAAATTAGGTGAAGTTACCAAAGCGGTATACCGTAAAGCAGGTGACAACAGAATGCGTGTTTGTAGGAAATCCGGAGACGAAATTTAAAGGAGTTTGGAATGAATCGCTTAAAAGAAAAATACATTAAAGAAACTATACCGGCTTTGATGAAACATTTTGGGTACGATAATGTTAATAGCGTTCCTAAATTAGAAAAAGTTTCCGTAAATATGGGAGTCGGTTCTGCAACACAAAACAAGGCTTTATTGGATAATGCCGTTAAGGATCTTGCCCAGATAACGGGCAGGAAACCAATTATAACCAAAGCTAAAAAATCAATATCAAACTTTAAATTAAGACAGGGGATGCCCATTGGTTGCAAGGTCACACTTCGCGGTGAGATCATGTATGAATTCATAGATAGACTTATCAGTATTGTTATCCCCAGAATTCGCGACTTCAGGGGCATTTCTCCGAAGTCTTTTGACGGCAGGGGAAATTTTACGGTTGGAATTAAAGAACAGACTGTTTTTCCCGAAATAGAATATGATAAAATAGATGCCATTCGAGGAATGGATATAACAATAGTAACTACAGCGGATACGGATGAGGAAGGAAGAGAGCTTCTTACCTTAATTGGCATGCCGTTTAAGAAAATGTAAAAAAAGGGGAATCACTTTGGCTAAGAAATCATTAGTTGAAAAGCAAAAAAAGACACCAAAATTTGCCGTGAGAAAATATAATAGATGTAAAATTTGCGGTCGCCCAAGAGCATATATGCGCGATTTTGGAATTTGCCGTCTTTGCTTCAGAGATCTGGCATCGAAAGGGGAAATCCCGGGAATAAAAAAGGCAAGTTGGTAGAAAGGAGAAAGAATGAGTATAACAGATCCTATTGCTGATGCAATCACTAAGATCAGGAATGCCTATCGCGCGCAGCATAAAACAGTACAGATTAACCACAGCAAAATTTCAGAAGCGATTGTTAAAATCCTGGCAGAAGAGAATTACATCAATAGTTATGAACTTGTTGAAAGAGATGCGGATAAAAAGATTTATAGAAAGAAGATCTTTATAAATTTGCGCTATACCAACAGCGGAGAACCTGTACTCAGGGGGATTGAAAGAATTAGCAAACCTGGATTAAGAGTTTATGTTAATTCCAATAATATTCCTTCCGTTTATAATAATACAGGCTGTGCCATATTAACAACAAATAAAGGTGTTATGGTAGACAGAGATGCCCGTAAAAATTGCGTTGGTGGTGAATATGTTTGTAAGGTTTGGTAATGGGAGGATTGAATGTCTAGGATAGGAAGAACACCGATTCAATTGCCAGATGGTATCAAAGTAGATATTGAAGAACGTAAAGTTACAGTCACCGGAAAACTTGGCACTTTGGATTATACGGTAAAACCGGGAATATCCGTTACATTAGATGACGGTAAGATCCTGGTTGAACGCAGCAATGACTCCAGAGAGCAGAAATCATTTCACGGATTAGCCAGAGCTTTAATAAATAATTTGGTTAAAGGAGTAACAGAAGGTTATTCAAGATCACTACAGGTGATTGGAACAGGTTATTCTGCCGAAATGGCAGGACCATGGTTAAAAATGAACCTGGGATATTCACATGAAATCCTGGTTGAAGTTCCTGAAAACTTAAAAGTTGAAACCCAGACAATTCCCCGCAGAGAACAGGGAGCTCTTGGTGTTCAGGCTGTTATAAAAGTTTCAGGTATTCATAAAGAAGATGTTGGAAAATTCGCAGCTGAGATCAGGGCCTGTCGAAAACCTGCTCCTAATTTCAAAGGAAAAGGTATTCGCTGGGAAGGAGAACATGTACGTGTGGTCTCTAAAGCTGGTACTTAATAATTAGAAGAGGATAAGATGAAGAACTCCATTACAAAAAAGAAAGAGCTGGCAAGAAAAAGAAGAACCAAAGCAATAAGAAAAAAAATATTCGGGACCGCTGATATGCCCAGACTGGTAGTGTTTCGTAGCCTTAAAAACATTAGCGGTCAGATCATCAACGACGAAACCGGTGTAACCTTGCTTTCCTTATCATCTCTTTCCAGGGAAATTGAATTAGATAAATCAAAAAAGAAAATTGAACAAAGTTTTGAGATCGGGTTAAAATTAGGTGAAAAAGCCCTTGAAAAAGGCATTAAACAGGTTTGTTTCGATCGCGGCGGTTTTTTGTATCATGGCAGAGTAAAAGCATTTGCAGAAGGCGCCAGAAAAGCTGGTTTAATAATTTAAGGGAGGAGTGAATTGGCTTACAATAAAGATAATCCTCGTAATAACGAACCTCAATTTGCTATTGAAAAAATAGTAGATACCAATAGAGTTGCCAAAGTTGTTAAAGGCGGAAGAAATTTCTCCTTTAATGCTACGGTTGTTGTGGGAGATAAAGAAGGAAAAGTTGGAGTTGGAACCGGTAAAGCAAATGAAATAGTTGATGCCATTAGAAAAGCGAAAGAAAGAGCTGGAAATAATCTGTTTTCTGTTCCCCTGGTTAACGGTACTATTCCTCACGAAATAATGGGACGCTTCGGTGCCAGTTTTATTATGCTCAGGCCTGCATCACCGGGTACCGGTATCATTGCCGGCGGTCCGGCACGTTCTATTCTTGAAGCCGTAGGAGTAGAAAATATTCTAACCAAATCACTGGGTTCTAATACTCCGGCAAATGTTGTTAAAGCAACTGTTAATGGGCTTAAAAGTTTGAGAACAGTTTCCCAGGTTGCAAAATTACGCAATAAGACAATTGCTGAAATTACCGGCCGGGAGGATTTAAATGAAGCTTAAAGTTACTCAGATAAGAAGTACGATCGGTAGAAAGAAAGATCAAAAAAGAACTATTGCAGCATTGGGTTTAGGTAAAATCCGCAGATCCAGAATGCATGATGACAATTCCGTGATTCGAGGTATGATCAACAAAGTGATCCATCTGGTTTCAGTTGAAGAAATTGAGGAAAAAACTCCCAAAAAAGTTGAAAAACCTGAAATTAAAAAACCTGAACAGGAAAAGGTTGCAACGGAAACAAAAACTGTAAAAACAACAAAAACTGAAGCAAAGAAACCGGCAGCTCAGAAAAAAACTGCATCCGGCAAAAAAACAGTTACCAAAAAGACTACTGCCAAAAAAACAGAAACCGGTAAGTCAACCGTTAAAAAAACCTCCGCTAAAAAAGCAGATACTGATAAACCAGTCGTTAAAAAAACCACTGCTAAAAAAACAGCGGCAAAATCAACAGCTTCTAAAAAGACAGTTAAAAAGACTGAAGCTAAAGCGGAAAAAGCAAAAGATAAACCGAAAGAGCTCAAGGCAAAAAAAGAATAATTTCTAAGGGGATTTAGATGTATTTACATAAAATTGAACGTCCTAAGATCAACAAAAATAAAAAGAGACTTGGAAAAGGTCATGGAACTGGTCAGGGTAAAACATCAGGTAAGGGTCATAAGGGTCAGAAATCAAGATCTGGCGGCAATATTCCAGCCTGGTTTGAAGGTGGTCAGATGCCCCTGCAGAGACGTCTTCCCAAAAGAGGATTTACCAATATATTTAAGAAAAAATTTAGAATTGTGAATTTAGGAAAGCTGGTTAATTTTGAAGAAACCGAATTTGATATAGTAAAACTTGAAAAACTGAGTTTGGTGAGAAAATTAAGAGCAAATGAAAAAGCTCCGGTAAAAATTCTGGCTAAGGATATTGACGGTTTTGATAAGAAACTTACAATCAAAGCTAACGCTTTTTCTAAGACCGCTAAAGAGATCATTGAAAAATTTGGTGGTAAAGCGGAGGTAATTTAAGGTGTTACAAAGTATAAGTAATGTTTTTAAAATCCCAGATCTGAAGAGAAAAATTTTATTTACAGCTTTTATTTTAATACTTTATCGTTTGGGAAGTTTTATTCCTATACCGGGTATAAATGCTCAGGCATTAAAGGATTTTTTAGGTGGTGCCAGTGAATCCGGCGGTAACCTGTTTGGTATGTTTGACCTGTTTGTGGGAGGTAATCTCGGTCGAGCTTCTGTATTTGCTCTTGGTATAATGCCTTATATTACCACTTCCATTGTAATTCAGCTGCTGGGCGGCGTTCTTCCTTTTTTTGAGAGATTA
>LKUH01000347.1 GCA_001412425.1 Candidatus Cloacimonas sp. SDB | reverse complement strand
CGATATTCATGATATAAAAAACGGGAACCCCTTCAGCTGTAAAGATTCCCTGAATTTAAGTAATTAAACACTATTTGATCAACAAACACTTCCTGGAATTGACATGTTTCCCGTCAGCGATCAATTCATATAAATATATACCGCTGCTCACAGTCTTTCCATTATCATTTCTGCCATTCCAGACTACATTGTGAAGATCTTTCCTTAGAGTCGGAGCGTAAGCAATAGATCTTATTTTCTGACCTTTAATATTGAATATATTGATCTGAACCTCATTTATTTCATTTCCCAAAGAAAAGGAGATATTCGTAGTCGGGTTAAAGGGATTAGGATAGTTCTGGAACAACCTGTTTATAACTGAAGGCGTTGTAGTATCATCAGAATTCAGCAACTCATTATCACCATAATAACCGGTTCTCTGGTAATTACCTCTGTATGTTCTCCATGGTATATCATTACCTTTTGCCAGTTTAATATCCAGCATATACAAACCCTTAGATGCTCCCGCAACTATTTCATAATCTCCATCGGAATCGACATCATCAATACTGGCGGGAGTGGTACCGCTGAGGTTTACCGGCACAGGAGAAAAGGCAAATTCTTCTCCACTTGATCTGAAAGCATAAAATTTATTATAGATTGTTAAACATAAGACATCAATTGAATGGTCATTATCAATGTCGGCAGCCAGAGGTGGATTTACGAACTGCATTCCGGTACTCACAGGCCAGCCCTCCAAATCAGAACCATCCTGGTTAACCAGATAAATATCACCTGAAATAGTATTAAAAGCGATCTCAAGCTCATCATCTGCATCAAAATCAGCTAGAATAGCGGAATTGGCTATTCTGGAGTCTATATTCCTGGTTACCAGCAGCTCACCTGCAGCAGAAACAACATGCAGGTCGTTATTAGTTGTACCGGTAATTATTTTCAAATTATCCGTTACAACCGGTGCAGCACAGATAGAAGAACCCAGATCGACCGGAAAATTATCCAGTTCTTCGGCAGAAGATGAAATTGCGTGCAGTAAACCATCCTGAGTTCCAAGCAATATTTCATTCTGCCCATTCAGATTCAGATCAGCGGCAGCCATTTCCACGACAGATAGTGTTTCAAATTCCAGGGGAAATCCTGGCAATAAATTACCGGAATTATCAAGCACCAGCAGTTTTTTATCTATTCCAAAACTGATTATTTCCGGAATGCCGTCTCCAGTTACATCGGAAATTACGGGCGTAAGCATCTGTTGCAGGCAATCATCAAATTCAAATAGCATTTCTCCCTGATTATTAACTGCATAAACTTTCCCCGTTTTACAGGCAACCACCAGATCAGCAGATCCATCCTCATCAATATCACCAAGAGCAGAGCTTTTCCAGATGTCCTCATCAAATTCCCAGGCATAACCCTCGATCTCCTCTGCTGAAGAATTCAAAAGATGCAGATTAGTAAGCACATCCTGAGCAATGATATCCCTCTCCCCGTCTTCATTGAAGTCGTAAATCAGAGGATTGCTGACAAAAGAGATCAACGGCAGCCAGGGCCATTCACCCTGAAACAGAGAAACTGCAAAACCAAGTTCATATCCTTTATGAAACAGCACATCTTCCCCAGCCATTGAATATACATTAACTGTATAATTGTAAGTATCATAATTACAATTTTCCGGTACATTAACTACAAAAGAATTTGCACCCGATGTGCTTCCGCTGGGAATATAGCCGTAATACACATAATCTTCAATTATTTCAATAGTATCATCTTCAAATTCAATAGTGGCATAAACACCTTCGGCATCTGCCCAACCTTCCATATTCTCCAGAATTACAAACAGGTTAATAGTCTCTCCCGGATTAGCTACTCCATCTCCATCACCCTGATAATCTTCAAAACTGCTTTCCACCGGATGTAAAAAAGGAAAATTACCATTGGTTTCTTTAACTCTTACAGAAGGATCACCGAAAAGAACCATCTCATAATATACCCAGCGCATAACCCCGGATACCAATGCTTCATTTACCAGCTCTTCTCTGGAATATTGTAAAGCATTTCCCAGCTCCCTTAAATTTTCATTATACAAACCGTCAAAAAAGGCAATGTCATAGAATTGTGAAGCACCATTAGTACTGCCAGGAGCATACCATCCGTAGCGAGTGTTACCGACAAAAGCGTATAAGCCGGCTGGAGCAATTACCAGGTTTTCACCAATTGCTTCACCGCTTCCGCTTGTCATTTCATCAAAGGCAGCAGGATAACACCCTTGCGTGTAAGCAAACCCATATTCATTGTTAACATAAGAATAGGCATCATCACTGGTTTGACCAAATACCATAACTTCATTGGAATGCCCCATATGATTGATTATGCTAACGCCAAAATCTATAGCGTCGTGAACAGCTTCAGGACTGTAAGTGCCTTCTCTTTGATAAAGCGTGAAGATGTGCATCTCATCATCTATCAGGGGTGAAACTTCGTCTTTATAATCTCCTCCCCAGGTCAGGGGATTATTATTGAGATTTTCACCCAGCATATAAGCAATATCATCAGCTACAGAGGGATTATCTACATAATAATAATTTTTCTGAAAAAAATTCTCGAATTCATAATCCTCTTCTGCAGGAATTCTGCCGATCGCAACTTCCGGTAACATGTCCACATTGTCATAAGTTTCCCCATAAGTCCCATTGCCGTTACCATCCCAGGTACCATCGAGATTACTGTAATAGAGGTCACAGGGTAGATTGTGATCAACAGTTCCTCCCACCTGGCCATAAACTTTTCTGATAGGTACGATCTCATCATCACCACCCAGAAGAACATATTCTAACGGATGCGCTGTAGAGCTGTAAACACTGTAGGCATCAATAATAAAATTCCGGATCTGAGACTGTTCGTCTTCGCCTGTATAGTTGTTAAGTATATCGGAAACTAAAAACATTCCGGTCAATATATCCTGTGAATTTTTCCAATTTATGAATTCTGAAAAATAGGGAGCTCTTTCAGCATCAGTAATAATAATCATATTATGTGGTTCATTCGCATCTGCCAGATTTCTGCTCCGATAATCCTGCATTTTCTGATAAGTTGAAAGCTCTGCGCTGTTTAAAACCAGCTCACTGATTCGATCTCTGATTTTCTGATTACTGATAAGCAGCTTATTCTGCTCATTTAAGGTCTCTTCATCATACTCGGTTGCGAATTCAATCTTGAGGTCACTATTCCAGATCACCTCGTTTTTTACCGGATTGTATCTGTAGGGATAAACATTCAGCAGCAGTAAATCGTACCCCTTTAATCTTTGTGTTCCCAGATCAAGATAAGTGTAAGCAGGAAAAAAATCATCTCTGGAATAAATTT
>LKUH01000346.1 GCA_001412425.1 Candidatus Cloacimonas sp. SDB | reverse complement strand
TGCAAAAGATCCTTTGTCATAAATAGTTAATCATTAAACAGACCCCATTAATCTTGACGGGGTCTGTTTTTGTGAGAATTAAAATTATTATTGCAGAATTAATTGGACAAATTGTAACAGCCTGGCAGCAATATTTTAAGAAAAAAAATATTAAGTCAAAAATTTAAATTTACATAATATAGTGTAAATTATAAAACTAAGCAAAAATGAGACTATATAATCACATTAAATAATAAGTGGTATGTATATTGCGGTTGTAAATTAAAAAAGTCATAAATCTAATCAGGAGGAACAAATGAGAAAATCAGCAATAACAGTTTTAATTTTAGTCAGTGCTACAATGCTAGTTGCTTCAGGATGGCAGGAACCTTTATTGAAATCAAGAGATCTGCCTTTTAAATATCATAAATCAGTTTTTCAGACAGATCCGCTCAGGGAACAGGATCCGCCTCCAAATTATTCTTTTATTCCTAATGGCAATGGTCAATCAACAACTTATCTGTATGATTCCTATTACGATTATATGCCTTTCAGTTACAATGGGTATAATGTCAGGCTACAACCGGAATTTTCTTTACCGTATGGATATGCTGCGGGAGGTATCTATGTAAGTTATCACTGTTCAGAAACGTCCTCAGTCGGTACGGATAGAAGAGCTTTTAACAGCTACATTAATTCTGATGGCACTTTATTTGGAAGTTCTGCAACAAATCATTATGATGTGATAAGAGAAGGTTTTACTTCAGTAGATATCGATCCGGTTACCGGTGATCCCTTTTTTGTCTGGCATTCAGTTATAGAAACTGACGGCAGCTGGGATAATTCGATGACCTATGATATGTTCCACATGACTGGAGCTACCGGATTCTGGAAATTGCCCTGGATAATGATGGACAATCCTGAAGTAAGTGAAGGATTGACCGGGAACAGTGATGATGAATTCAATTGGCCTATCGTTATGGTAGGTGGATCTCCTCTGGACGGTCACAGAAGAATTCATGTATATGCTAATAACGATCACACAAATGATGGTGGTAATGGCAATTATAACAGTTTATATGCCTATGCTGATTTTAACGACAATGATCTGCTTATGGAATCGGAATTTGAATGGACCTATAAAACATTCCCTTATATGGATCATTTACACTATGATGATATTGCTAGAGTTAATAAAGATATGATTGTGAAAGATAATCTGGTAGCCTTTTTTGGAAACTTTGGTGATACTCTTTTCGTAATGTCCAGTTCAGATTATGGAGAAAATTTTATCTGGTACAAAGAGGAATGGAAATATGCAGTTGAAAATCCTTTTCAGGAAGACGGTGTAACTTACGAGTTTTATAATGAAGATGGAATAACTCCTGCCGAACTTTTCTTTGTTCTCAGCAATGACGGGTCACATTTTAATGGAACTTTTACCGCGAACGACACTAAACTTGTCTGGATGTGTGGGGTTAATCTTAATACAGCTGAAAATATAGGTCAGGATCTCTATATGGCAGCTTTTTTCTATCCTAAAATCTTCAGTTTTGATTACAGTACAGAAACTTTCGATTTCTATGATATGGATATTCAGGGAGCCGATCCGGCAGATGATCAGCCGGCAATTCCCTGGGATCTGGATGAAGACGGTGAAGTTGA
>LKUH01000345.1 GCA_001412425.1 Candidatus Cloacimonas sp. SDB | reverse complement strand
CCCTTAGGTGACCGCATATTGGTTAAGCCATTTGTGGAAGAAGAAAAAACCAAAGGCGGTATCGTTTTGCCCGATACGGTATCGAAAGAAAAGCCACAAGTCGGTGAAGTGTTAGCAGTTGGACCAGGAAGAACCAATGATGAAGGGAAAACTTTTCCAATGAAATTCAAAAAGAGTGATAAAGTAGTTTATGCAAAATATTCAGGTACGGATTTAAAAGATGATAATGACGAAGATTATCTTCTTCTAAGTGAAAAAGATATATTGGCTATCTTGGAATAAATATAAATAGAAGGTTTTAAGTTTTAAAATTATCAAATAGATAAACATTGATTAAGGAGGAAGAAAAATCATGGCAAAACAGTTTAAATATGATGAAAATGCTAGGAATGCATTAAAACGTGGTGCAGATATATTAGCTGATAGTGTTAAAATTACTCTGGGACCTAAAGGTAGAAATGTAGTTTTAGAAAAGAAATATGGTTCTCCTACCATTACCAATGATGGGGTTACTATTGCTAGAGAGATTGAGGTGGATGATCCATTTGAAAATATGGGTGCTCAATTTGTAAAGGAAGTAGCTACAAAAACAAATGATATTGCCGGCGATGGTACTACAACTGCTACAGTATTAGCTCAAGAAATATTACATGAAGGTTTAAGAAATGTTGCTGCTGGTGCAAATCCTATGATGCTAAGAAGAGGAATACAAAAGGCTGTTGAAAAGGCTGTTGAAGAGATTAAAAAATTAAGTATAGAAATCAAAGATAAGGAATCCATTGCCAACGTAGCGTCAAACTCTGCTGCTGATAGAGAAATTGGTAATATAATAGCCGATGCTATGGAAAAAGTTGGAAAAGATGGTGTGATAACCGTTGAAGAATCTAAAACAATGGGGACAACTCTTGATGTTGTTGAGGGAATGCAATTTGACAAAGGATTCATTTCTCCATACATGGTTACCGATGCTGAAAGAATGGAAGCACTACTTGAAGATCCTTTAATTCTAATTACAGATTCTAAAATTAGCAATATGAAAGGACTGCTTCCTATTTTAGAAAAAGTTGCTCAAATGGGTAAACCTTTATTCATTATTGCTGAAGATGTAGAAGGTGAAGCATTGGCAACTTTGGTCGTTAATAAAATAAGGGGTACTTTGAATTGTGTTTCTGTCAAGGCCCCAGGTTTTGGTGATAGAAGAAAAGAAATGTTGGCTGATATAGCTACCGTAACTGGTGGTCAAGTTATCTCTGAAGAAGTAGGTCTAAAGTTGGAAAATGCCGATGTCGCTATGCTAGGAACTGCTCATCAGGTAAAAGTCAACAAAGAAGAAACTATTATTGTTGGTGGTAAAGGCAATGTAGATGATATAAAGAAGAGAGAAGCACAGATAAGAACACAGATAGAAGAAAGCACCTCTGACTATGATAAAGAAAAATTACAGGAACGACTTGGAAAATTGGTTGGAGGAGTAGCGGTAATAAATGTTGGTGCAGCCACTGAAACTGAATTAAAAGAAAAGAAACATAGAGTAGAAGATGCCTTGTCTGCTACTAAGGCAGCTGTTGAAGAAGGTATCGTTGCTGGTGGTGGAACAGTACTTATTAATATTATTCCTGCCTTAGCAG
>LKUH01000344.1 GCA_001412425.1 Candidatus Cloacimonas sp. SDB | reverse complement strand
CGAAAAAACCCATTTATTCAAAACCTTTACGATATCGCTATCTTTATCAACTTTGCCCTTCTTATAATAATGAAGCGTACCTCTTTTATCTTTTCCATATTTAACCCACTCAGACGCCTCGGGTTCGGAGATTTCACTCATGGGTTCTGTTTGATAAGCATTCGACAGTAAAACTTTCCCCGTACTGATCTTCCGGACTTTTGTCACTTTACTATCTTTATAGATCAATCTGTGAACGATAACGTCCAGACGAAGAAGTTTTCCTAATTGTAAAATATCTTTATCTGATATTCCATATAATGATATTTTATGCTCTCCTGCAACCTTCACAAAAGAGTTCTTGTCCAGCACCGTGTATTTATCCGGGCTGTTGCCCGTCATGGCCAGAAATTGTTTTTCTTCCTCATTCTCCATGATTTCTTTTTGATGCGCATCGATATTGGGAACTTTGACTTCAACAATCAAGCCCACCTCGAGTTTTCCTGTCTTCTCCGGCATAACCTTGTCAATATCATGACACCAGTCGGCATACTCTGCACCGGATCCCCAGCCTCTTAAACAAGTTTCCTGATTAAGATATTTTATGATAACGTCCGGATTTAAAGTTATTCTTACCTTCTCACAAATCTTTCTGCCGTTTTCGTCCGCTCTGTCTATACGACGAAGAACCTCTATTTTTTCATAATAATTATTTATCGCATGCTTAATACAATTCGGAGTCGTATTCGATAATTGAGATCCCTTAACCAACTTTTTTAGAACACTTTCTCTTGCTTTCACACTCACGGATTTCTTAAATTCCTCAAGATTTTTCTTATTTTTCACATCCCCTTTATATACGTCACAATATTCACTCATCATTTCTTTTGATTCCGAAAACCCGATGGAAGGAAATGCAATGATTATAATCACTAAAAGTATGATCATCAGCTGAATTTTATTTTTCATAAATCCTCTTTACCGGATATAACATTGAAAATTGTTTATAGATTTAATAATTTACGGCACAAATCAACTTAACGATTTTTAAGATTATCATATTTCCAATTATTTACAAGATACAATTTACCCGGTGTCAAATTCACGTTAATGAAACGTTTTGTCAAAATCAGTCATGCAAGCTTCCGGGACACCTCTCACTTCTGACCTGCCGTATATCTGTAAAAATTCCTATCGAGACTTATTTCTCTGTTTACAGATTAAAAATCTTCTTAATGATTCTTAATAAACTTTTTTTCCTTCGGTGAATTGATACCTCTATTGCCTTTTCCCCTCGTTTGAAGGTTAATAGGGTAAGGTCTAAAACATCTTTAGGAGGAGCAGCTAATTTATGCTTATCTTTTCCACCCAAAACGCTCATGCATTTTCCTCTAAATTGGCTTGTTTTCTATTCTATGCATTACAGAAAATTGAATTTACACGTGCTGACAGAAGCCATTTATTTCTTGATCTTCAAATATCACATTTATCGAATTGTGGATATTGAATGAACGAAAACGAATCTGTTTATTAAAATGTCTCATTCATTAAATAATTATTTATATCATAAGGGAAATAAAAAGAAAAATGAAAAAGAAGTGATTTTATGTTTACAAATATTTTACAATAAAAATCTGACGATAAGAAATGTAAGTATTTGCTAAGTCCACCGGAAACGGTTCATCGCATTATGAACAAATTTGCTTTTGATTCTATAAGCGAATCTATGATAAAAAAGGCAGAACCTGAATATCAAAAGAATTCAGGAAGAAAAAAGTCTTTACAAGGAGAAAAACATGAACCTTCTGAAAAAGCAAAACGGGATGTCATTGGTTGGCTGGTTAATAACGATAGCATTGATCATTGTCGTCGCAATACCGTCAATAAAAATTATACCGATATATATCAAGGATATGAAGATTCACTCCGAAATGAATAAACTGGGAGACGATATATTAAAAAAACAAGATTCTTTGAGAGTCACACCACAAACAATACAAGCACATTTACTGGAGCGTTTGATTCTTAAAGGCGTTACAGAAATAACTGCAGATGATATCATGATTACGGAATCGGAATATAATTTCAATGTAAGGGTGCAACATGAATTCAAAGAACGGATAATTAGCGATAAGTATTTTACCTTAAATTCTGACAGAACGGTTAATATACCTATTATAACGAAAAATTGATCAATGACAGGAAGGTCTGCCGGCAAGCGGAGGAGCCCCTTTCTGCCTTTCCAGTTCAACCAAAGAGGAGCCCTAGGGGAGCGAAGGAGAAATTAAGAGTCTATAGTGAATTTGTAAGTAATTGATTGGTGCCCCTGGCGCGAGTCGAACGCGCGGC
>LKUH01000343.1 GCA_001412425.1 Candidatus Cloacimonas sp. SDB | reverse complement strand
TTTTTGTCGGAAAATGCTATTATGGTAAAAAGCAATTCGATAAAAACTGGCGAAGCTATATGCGGTGTTTGTGCTCTCAAAAGATTAAGTTCCAGGAAATCGTTCCCATCTACGGCAGAGATCAGTTTAACAAGTGCTATACCAAAAAATGAATTTGAACTTCTAAGGCAATTTGACTTAGACCCGCAGTTACTATATAAGGAAAATCGAAACAAAGATTATCTGAAAAAAAACCAGATCCCTTTAGAACTAAAAGAAATTGAAGAAATCACCAATAACCAAATTCTAAAAAGAGCTAAACTAAAAGATTCAGATCTGCCTAAATATTATGCTTTGATCATGTATGACGGTGATAATATGGGAAAACTGCTTTCCGGAGCCGAATTGAAAGAAGATGTAAATTTACAAAACTTTCATCAGAAATTGGCAGGATCACTTTCTGCAAATGCCAAAGAATCTTCCAAGATTGTCGATCAAGCCGGAAAAACAGTTTATGCCGGCGGTGATGATTTTCTGGGGTTCTGCACTTTGGAAAAACTGCTGCCAACCTTAAAAGAACTCAAAGAAACTTTCGATAGGCAGGTTAATCAGAAATTACTGCATTTCCTGAAACCATCTTCAGAAATTACCATGTCTGCCGGAGTGGTGATCGCTCATTATAAAACACCGCTGCATATTGTTCTGAATTGGGCTCGTAAAATGGAACAAGAATCAAAAGATCGAGCTGGAAAAAACTCTGTTACTCTTGCTGTTTTAAAACACTCAGGCGATATAAAAAAAGTAACCTGGCATTGGGGTGAAACCATTGATAAGATACAAGATATTTTGGGTCATCTAAGATTAAATAAGTTCTCTACAAACTTTATTTACACTTTAGATGAAGAATTCAGGAAACTTGATTATGAAGCAGACGAAAGCTATGATCAGCAATTTGATTCAGAGTTAAAGCGATTGATCAAAAGATCTGGAATCGATAAAAATTCTAAAAATGAAGAATTGATTGATCAATTGCATAAAGCTTGTTTAGATTTGGAAGCTAAAGTCAAAAACAGGGAAGATTATTTCTCTCTGATGAGGATCATTGCATTTTTATACCGAGAATCAGGAGGTGAAAAATGATATTGGAAATAAATGCACTCGATACACTATTTTTCCGCGATGGGAAACCATTTAGCAAAGGCGCTGAAACCTGGGCGGATGCTATTTTTCCACCCTATCCGGCAACGATTTACGGAGCCTTGCGCACAGCTTATTTTGATGCAAATCCACAAGTTTTTTCCAAACTGAAAGAAAATGAAGAATTAAATTTTGAAGCTGATCCGACCACAAAGCTGAAAATCAACAATGTCTTTCTGAAAAATCAAAATGGCATTCTTTTCCAAACTCCTAGAAATATTCTTAAAAAAGGCAAAAAAAGTGAAGACCTAGAAATTCTGACAGAATTTGATGAAAATTCTCTCAGCAATCTTTCTGCTTGTCAAATCTTGAAAAGTTCGGGAGAAAAAGCAAAATACAAAGGATCTCAAATAACGAAAATATACTTTGAAGATTTTCTTAATGCAAAATACGAGTATCTTCAATTATTGGAAGATTCGGTTTTTATTTCTGAGCCAAAGGTGGGAATTGCAATAGATCAAAATACCGGAACTTCTAAAGAGGAACATCTTTATCGAGTTGATATGATGCGACCCCGGGAAGAATTAAAAATTATCATCGATTTTGCAGGACTTGAATTTGATGATGAAATTATGTTCAAGCTGGGCGGCGAAGGAAAATTCGTCTATGCCAATGTGAAAGACGAAACTTACCAAATTAAAATGCCGAAAATAGATTCCAAATTTCTGCTTTATCTGAACACACCAGCAATCTTTAAAAATGGTTGGCTACCAAGTTGGATTGATAAAGATTCTCTAATCGGTGAAATTCCGAATTCAAATTTGAAAATTAAGTTATTATCCTGTGCCATTGGCAAACCTGATTTCATCGGCGGATTTGACATGGCAAAAGGCGAACCGAAACCCATGTTTAAAGCGGTGCCGGCAGGATCGGTTTATTTTATGGAGATCATCGAGGGCGATCCGGCAGAATTAGAAAAAATTCATCAAAGATCAATCTCGGATCTCTATCCCGAGCAGGGCTTCGGGATTGCTTATATTGGAAAATTTAAGGAGGAAAAATGAAAAAAGTGATTACCACAGTCGGAACTTCCATATTCCAGAATTACAAAGAAAAAACCGAGCAAAAGTATGGTGAACTAAAAAAAGATACCTATTATAATAAACCATATTCAGAATGGGATGAACGTTACAACAAACTTGAAAAAGGAAAAATCTGGAAATGGTTGAACTCAGAAGAAAATCTGAATGGAATTTCAGCTGAGATCAAAAGCTTAACCAAGCTGCAGAAAGAAAGAAAAGAAGAATTCGAAGTTTATCTGATTACAACGGATACCGTGGCTTCCAATCTGGCAGCGGAGATAATCAAAGAATACTTTGAAAATAAGGATGGAATAACAATTTCACAAACCAACATAATCGAAAATTTACAGGTCAGGGATTTTTCAAAATTTGAGACAGGAAAAGACAATCTAATCAAAGAAATCTCTACCTTAATGAAAGATTTTTCTAAAGAGGAGAATGAAGAAAAAAGGAAAAAATACTACAGAAATAATGTCATCTTCAATGTAACTGGAGGTTACAAAGGGATCATTTCAATAATGACAATTTTGGCTCAACTTTATGAATGTGAAATTTACTACATTTTTGAAGAATCAAATGATATGATCTCCATTCCCAGAATTCCCCTTAATTTTGATCCAATTCTAACGGAAGCCCTTTTTGTCGATCTTTGGCTCAAAAAAGAAAATAGTAATTATAGACCTGAGAATGAAAAAAAACTGCTACAATATGGTTTTATTAATAAAAAAATCGAAATTACTTCTCTTGGAAATTTATTTTACGAAATGGCCTTTTATCATCAAGCAACAAGCCAGAATGTATTTGGTTATTTTGTTGAATATAAAATTTTGGAATATCTTTATCTTGCTGGAAAAATTGGATTTAAACATAGTTATGAAGAAATTGGAAAGGATGGAAAGAAGAGAGAACTGGATTTTGTTTTCCAGAAAACGAATGATAAATGGGAAATCTGGGAAGTGAAATCTGCTAATAGATTTTTGAATAAAAAAAATTGGAATGAACTGGAAAATCAATTCAGAAATCAAATAGAAAACTATTCAAACATATCCAAATATAAACTTGTTGTTTATTCGATTACTGATAAATTGATAGACCGGATTAGCGAGATTATCAATCAAATAATGCTAAACTTAAAATCAGATTATCAAGATATTGATTTTTCTGCTGAATTTCTCTTGCTCACAAGATTGAAAAGCATCAAAAAGCAGGAAGAAGAAAAGAACCCATATCAAGCAATGTTCAAAGAAAAAATAAAAGAAAAAAACTTCAGAACAATAACCTTGGAGGAAAAATGAATGCCGAACATCAGATTGCTGAAATCAAAAAACGTCTGATCGAAAACCTGTCTCCGCAGAAGATAATTCTTTTCGGTTCGTTTGCAGAAAGGAAGTTTGATGAAAACAGCGACGTGGATATGTTAGTTATCTTAAATCGAAAATTACCTCCGCACGGACGCTCGATCATGGTCGAAAAATTTATGAACGGAATCAGGATTCCCACCGATTTTTTGGTCTATAATCCTGCTGAAATCCAAAAATTTCAGTCGATAAAAAGTCATATAATTCATGAAATTATGGAAAAAGGAGAGGTGATCTATGAGAAATGAGATTGTGCGGGAATGGCTAAAAAAAGCGGAAAATGATCTTTTGAATGCCCAGACGGTGATCAAAATTCCCGATCCTCCCACCGATACGATTTGTTTTCATGCTCAGCAATGTGCCGAAAAATATCTCAAAGCTTTTTTAATATCGAAAGATAAAGAAATTATCCGAACTCACAATCTTCGTTTTTTATTGGAAGAATGCCAGGGATTTGCTGAGGATTTGGAAAAATTGAGAGAAGATGCGATCATCTTAAATTCATACAGTATTGAGGCAAGGTATCCCGGAGATTTCATCGAATATTCTGTCGAAGAAGCTCAAAGAGCGATCGAAATGGCAGAGAAAATCAAAAAGAATATTTTAGAAAAAATGGAGGAAAAATGAAAAACGCAACACCATTTGTAATCAAAGTGATCACTCCGCTGCATGCCGGCAGCGGACAGGATTTGGGAATCGTCGATCTGCCCATTCAAAGAGAACGCCACACCGGTTATCCCAAAATCGAAGCATCCGGCTTGAAAGGATGTCTAAGAGAAAATTTCAGAAATAACGAGGAAGCTAAAAAGCATCTCGATCTGATCTTCGGACCGGAAAATTCCGGCGATCATGCCGGCGCGCTCGGCTTTATCGATGCCAGACTGCTGCTGTTTCCCGTCAAATCGGTGAAAGGGCTTTTTGCCTGGGCTACTTCCAATGATATTCTCTCCAAATGGCAAAAAACACTTGATATGATCGGGCAACAAATGAGTCACGAAATTCCAAAACCTGATAACGGCGAATGTTACCTCGCTGGCAATTCTCATTTGAAACTCAACAACAACGCTGTAGTTCTGGAAGAATATTGTTTTTCTAAAACTGAGAGTGATATCGAAAATGAGCTTGTTCAAAAACTGATTCAATTTACCGGAATTGAAAATCTTTCACAGCAACTCATCATCCTTTCCAACGATGATTTTAAGGATTTCGTGAATCTCTCCACAGAAGTGATAACCCGCACAAAAATTGACCCAAAAACTGGAACAGTGGAAACGGGCGCGTTATTCACCGAAGAATATCTGCCTTCCGAAAGCGTGCTCTATTCTCTGGCAATTCCATCTTCGATTTTCACCAAAGAAAGTGATAAAAAGGTTTTCTTAAACGGCAGAGAAGATAAAGAAGCAATCATGGATTACTGGAATCAGCATCGTCCACAATTCCTGCAGATCGGCGGAAACGCCACCATCGGAAAAGGTCTGGTGGAAATGTCTTCACCCGAAATGGGAGGAACAAATGACAACGATGAATAAACTGGAAAACGGCAGAGCCGAATATTCTTATGAAATGGCAGAAGAAGGGAAAAGAATACAGAAAGAGGCATTAAAAATTCATAGGAATTATTATTTTGATCATCAGTATAAATCCTATGTGAAAAAAACACCTATGTTCATTAAAACAAATGGGTTAGGTGCAACTATAGCTTTTATGCTCTCAAAAAAAAATAACAAAATAAAAAAAGGGAAAAAACCGGGAGAAAAAGAGAATCCTAAAAATGCTTATGATCTCATTTATATGCAGATTTCTTATTGGTTCAAAGATGAAAGAAATATTCATAAATTCGATTTTGATGATTTTTCAAAAGAACTCTGCAAAATGGATTCCCAGCAATATCGAGCCATCACCACCGAAACGCTGGCACTATTTTCCTGGCTGCGGCGATTTGCCGAAGGCTTGATCGAAGGAGATAGCAATGACGGATAATCTATATCTACCAAAAGATACATTTGAAGCGAAGCCGAATCAAATCGATAACTTCGCTTTGCGGTTGAATAAATATCATAAAACATTCTTAAATAAATTTGTTCTTTATCGTGATAATAAAATTCAAACATGTTTAAAATTCGATTCATCCAAAAAGCAAATCCTCGCATTCTCTGACAAATATCTGCTTTCCTTGCAACAGCTTCCCGAACTCAAAGTAGAAACTTCCGCTTTCAAACCCGATTGGCGTTTGATAATCGGACTCGGCTCCGCTTCGGTTTATGAAACTTCCATCACTCTGCATCATATCTACGGATTTCCCTACATTCCCGGGCAAGCGGTGAAAGGCGTTACCCGAAATTATGTGATTTGTGAATGTTTTGAAAAAGATGAAGAAAAAGCAGAGAATAATCCTGAATTCAAAGCAATATTCGGCTCGCAAGAACAACAGGGAAAGATAACTTTTTTCGATGCCTATCCGCAGACAGAACCGAAACTGGATTTCGACATTATGAATGTGCATTACAAAGATTATTACGGCGGCAAAGATCAGCCGACCGATGATCAAAAACTCAATCCTATCACCTTTCTCACCGTGAAAGACACAACCTTCTTCTTCCCGATCGGCTTTCCCCAAGATCAATCAAAAGATATTGCCATAGAAGGAATAACTATTTCCGAACTGATCAGAACCGCTTTGGAAGAAAAAGGCATCGGCGCAAAAACATCTGTAGGTTATGGCTATCTGAAATTCGATGAAAGCGCGACCCAAAAACAAAAAGAGAATGAACTCAAAAACGAAAAGGAGAAAATAAGAAAGCAAGAGCAGCAGGTCTTTGAGGCAATGCCGGAGCTTGATAAACAGCTTTTTCATCTTTCTGAAGAAAAGAATTTGGAAAAAGCAAAATACTTGTCTTATGAACTTTTCAATAAACTTGATTCTTTAGCTGAAGCTGAAAAACAGAAAACTGCTGAAGCTCTGAAAGAATTTTGGCAGAAACGTAATTTCTGGCAGAAGCAAAAGAAAAAGCAAAAGGACAGAGTGAAGAAAGTTAAACAAATTTTAGGAGAATAAAAAGGAGGTAATATTATGAAGTTGTATCTGCTAAATGCACTCATCACGCCGTTTGAAGTCGAAGAAAACGAAATGGCGGTGTTCGTGGTTCAGAAGCTTTCCAAAGAAAAATTTATCGAGATTTTCCAGCTTGCCGTGGAAAGCAAAGCGGAAGTAATCTCGTCTATTGGCCATCAAAGTACGGCTGAATTTCTGAAACAGATCTTACCTGATAATCTAAAGAAATTCGTATCTCATCAGAGAATTGGAATATCTATAGAAGAAGGCGATCTGGCTCTCATCTTCAGGATAACGGAAAGAGCAGAAAAAATTCAAGAATGGACTTTAGATGATCTTCAGGATTTTTACTCGCAAGGAAAAATTGAATTCCTTACACTTTCCAGAGTCTATATGCCGGAAATGGTCTTTAATCCTGCCAATTTTTTTTCTGAAAAGGAGGATAGAAATGAATGCTAAGTATGAAGATAAGAATCTCGAACTTATCAAAGAATATGGAGATCATTCTGTAGTTAAAAAAGAAAATGAAAAAGATTTCTTATCCAAGATGCTCGATATTTTCGATATCCTCGATGTCAGAGCTTTGTGGCATATTGTCACTCATTTGAAATGCGCCCAAAAAGTATTTAACGCTGCCGACGTAGCGATCATCGTGGGTGCTGTGGCTTACGTTATTGTTCCCTTTGATGCTATCCCGGACTGGCTGCCAATTATCGGGCAACTCGATGATGCGGGAGTTATTCAATTTATATTACAAAGGTACGACACAAAAATAAGTGAATATAAAGAAGAATGTATGCAATAATCGTCTGAGACAAAATTATTGACAAAATAAGATTAAATCGGCTCTTTAAAGAATAATAGAGGTGTTAACAAAAGTCTGAGGTGCAAAATTTTTCAGAAATTGCGCGTTTCTGATTGTTTTCATTAAAAATATATGCCTATTTTATGATTTCTAATCTATATAATTTGCATATGATTACGGAAAAAGCGCCTTTGAATTCTATATCCATTAAACCAAGGA
>LKUH01000342.1 GCA_001412425.1 Candidatus Cloacimonas sp. SDB | reverse complement strand
TGGATGGGTATCTCACTCCAGCTATTGCGGCCAAAACAAATCACAGCAAAGAAGCAGTTGATCGCTATATCAGGGATTACCATAAGGTTGAAACGCTATGGATGCATGGTATTACTGAGCTCCAGCAAATTAGTCATCTTTCACATCTATCGGCCAGAGTTGCTCAGCAATATATCGATCTGCTGCCGCAAAAAATCCAGCGAAATAAAGAACTATGTACTAAAGAATTTGACTCTGATCAGCAAAAACAGGATCTTCAACTTTCCGGTGAAACGGAAGCAGGCTCTGCTGGGAAGCAACCTGCCAGGGATAACCGGAAGCAGGAACAGGCTCTGGCTCCGGTTGAAACAACCCGGAGCCTTGCCGGTAAGTCTGTTTTTGCTAAATGCCTTAAGAAATCCAATATTATAACTGCTTGAAAAGCAGTTGCTTAATATGCCTTGTGGTCATATGATACTATTTTAGCATAATAAACTTCTTAATAAAGTAATTATTTGCTATCTTTAATTTACAGATATAAATTCCACTACTAATTTCATTTCTGAAATTACTATTTCCATTCCATACAGTAACCTGATTGTTTTGTGTATATGATCCATCAATAAGGTTTTCCACTAATTGCCCTTTTATATTATAGATTGATAAAAAAACCTTATTCAAACTATTATTGTCGAAAGTTATATATATGAAAGAATTTGATGGATTTGGATATACCGTTAAATTACAATTATTAATTATTGTATCATTTTTTATATCTGAAGAATTTGATAATTTTAAAAGATTATTATCATCACCGAAAATATAACCAGTATCATTAACAAACTGAATTTTCATTAATTTCGGTGATATTTCCTGAAAAACCTCAAAAGTCTCACCACCATTTGTACTTCTATTGATTATACCTGGATCTCCAGTTACCCAAATGGTACTGTTGTCTTGAAAATACAATGTATAAACGGTTTGATTCAAATCTGTGCTGTCATATTGGTATAAAACATTTTCAAAATTATCTTCAGTGATAAGAAGGTAAGACAAATAAGCATTCCTACTTATAGCTCCTCCATAAAATTGATTGGTAAATTGCATTTCTCCTATATCAGGATAACCAAATTCCAACCCTACATTCCAGGTTTCACCTCCATCAGTAGTGTATATTGAAACGCCACCATCCATGGCTGCTGAACACGATGCCCACCCAAAATTCTCATCTAAAAAAAAAAATGAATTAACTCTATAATCGACTGGATATGGATCCGGATAATATATTATTGGAGTTTCAGTTAAATACCAATTGTAACCTCCATCAGTTGTTTTATAGATTTTGGCATTATAATCCGGCGGATCACAATTAGCCCCATAAAAAACAACATTCTGATCAATAAAATAAAATGTTTTATCATAATTTTCTTCAGGTAAATATGATGTCATATCAACCCAAGAGGAACACCCATTTGCGGTTTTCTGATATGAATAATAGTTTTCATATGGATAATGATTGTTGCGCCATTTTATCGTTGACCAACCATTAATGCTATCTATCATTTTAAAAAAAACAAAATATTCTAATGTATCTTCTAATGAATATGTGATCTCCCAATTATCCCCACCATCGAAAGTATGATATATTTCTTGTGAAATATACATTCCATGTTTTCTAATCCATCCTTCATTTTCAGAAACAAAATGACCTACAACTTGATTATCATATTCTGTAAAAGGAGAGATATTAATCCATTCTTGTGATATAAGAGATATTGGAAACAATAAAGCAATTACTATATAGATTTTCATAGAAACTCCCGTGAGATAAATAAAGGAATATTTGATAAATTTATAGATTTCATTTCTTTGGTTAAATGTTCTGAAACAAGTGTTGAATAAACCTTGATTTTAAATATTTCTTTGAAATCCATCTGATAACTTATTATTTCTAATTATTAATATTTGGGTCAATATAAACTGTTATTACAATTTGAACCTAATGCAATATCAAGATATATAGCATATTATTTTATCAAAATTAACTTCTTATATTCAGAGTTTTTTGATGTGTTTAATTCACATATATACAATCCACTAGATAATTTATTACCTTGATTGTCTCTACTATCCCACGTAATACTGAAATCACATGGTGATACAAATTCATTAAGTAGCTTTTTAACAATTTCTCCTTTTAAATTATAAATAGTTAATTCGATCTTATTGAATTCAGGAATTGAAAAAGAAATCTCAGTAGAAGGATTAAATGGATTTGGATAAATTGATAAATTAAAATCATTATTTTGAGTTTCTACTTCAAAATTACTATATACAGGATCAGTATACTTGAGAAGATTGTTATTATGACCGTAAATATACCCTGTGTTCTCATGAAATTCTATAGTCTCCAAACTTGAATTGACTACTTGATAAACATCAAAGGATTCTCCACTATTTATGCTTCGGTTAATGATTCCTGGCTCTCCAGTAATCCAAATGGTTGAATCATTTTGGAAACAGATTGCTCTAGCTAATTGATTCCAGTTCGAATTATCATAATCAAACGAAATCGAATTGAAATTATCTTCAGTAATAGCAATATATGTGAATGCTGTATTACGACAAGCAACACCACCTTTATTAGGAGAAATAAAATGAATATTATAAGCATTGGGAGGTCCCGCCTGCATACCTGATTCCCAAGTATTTCCACCATCAGTTGTAGAAATTGTAAGCCCTGCATCAACCCAAGCTGCACAAGCAGCCCAGCCGTGGTATTCATCTAGAAAGAAGAAATCAATAACCTGATATGTTACTAAATTTGGATATTCATAATATATAGGAGGAGTCTCTGTAAGATACCAATTATAACCACCATCAATAGTCTTATATATTTTAGCCGAATGATCATCTGGATCTATGCCACCAGCAAAAAAACCAATGTCCTGATTGAAGAAATAAAATGCTTCGATAACATCAAGATCGGGAATATATTCTGTCATATCAATCCAATCATTTCCACCATTATTAGTTCTAAGGTAACTTATAATCCTGTTATATGGATGGTGATTATTTCTCCATACTTTAGTGCCCCAACCAAAACAATCATCAACCATTTGAAATGATGTGAAATATTCTAATGAATCTTCAAGCGTGTATATCACATCCCAGTTACTACCTCCATCTTGCGTGTAATAGATTTCGTTAGCAACATATCTGCCATATTGAAGAACCCAGCCCTCTTCTGCTGAAACAAAATTACCAAATAGTAAATATTCATTGGAAGGTAAGGGTGAAATATTTTCCCAATTTTGACAAAAAAGTAAACTAATACTGAATATTATTAGTACAATATAGAAGTATTTCATTTTCTTTATATCTATTTTAGTAAAATCATTTTCTTTGTAAGATTAGTACTTCCAGTTGAGAGATTGTAGAAATATATGCCACTAGATACTGGTTTTTTATATTGATCCTTACCATCCCAGATCACTGAATGTGAACCATTATCCAAATAATTATCGATAAGGGTGCAGATTTTCTGACCTCTCATATTGAATATTTCCATTGAAACATACCCTTCTAAGGCAATTTCGAATAAAATCTTTGTTTCAGGATTGAAAGGATTAGGATAATTTGACAGAAATAAAATTTCATTTTCGGGTAAATTAATTTCAGTATTATCAGCATCGACCACTACATCCAAACCTCCGGACAGACAGATTAATTGACCATTACGTCCTCCGGCTACCATCTCCCAGGAATTATCTCCTGTAATATCGGGTATTGCGGCAATAGCATCAACTGCTGTTCCCAGATAATATGAGCCCAGAGCCGTTCCAGTTGTTCCATCCAGAAAATAACAATTATTGTTAAGTGAACCTATAAGAACATCGTTTATCCCGTCTCCATTAATATCAGATATTCTATCTACTGACAGAGAATTATCTCCGATATGCTGATTCCAGACATATCCACCCTCATGACCATTGATTACGATGGCATTGTTACTGCTGTTTTCAATTAGTATATCCGGATGATCGTCACCATCGACATCATCAAGTTTCTCAAAGCGAGTGATCAAGATATAACTTCCTATACTGCCACTCCAGTTCAAATTACCGTTTACTGCACTCAGACCATAATAATTACCGTAAAAATCACCGATAACCAGGTCATTGATTTCATCAGATGTAAAGTCATCTACCTGACACAAAGCCCATACGGAAGATCCGGAAGTTATAAACTGCCATATAAAAGAACCAGTTGCACCATTCAGTGCGATCGCTTTTCCTTCTGTTTCAGATTCGTTGGAAGCTCCTGCCAGTACATCCATTATGCCGTCACCATTAATATCTTCAATTCCGATTACGGAGAAAACAGGTCCTCCAACATAGTAAGTCCAGATCATTTCACCGGTCAGACCATCCAGACAGAACACTCTTTTAGGTCCTGTATCGGCAGAGTCATCTCCGGCACAGGCAAGCACATCTGGGAAACCGTCCTGATTGTAGTCATATTGCCAGTTTACCTGATAGACCCAGCCCCCATCACCAAAATTGTTAGTATAATAAACCCAGATCAGTTGTCCGGTTTTTCCTGAAATCACTCTTACTGCTTTGTCTCCACCAGCAGTTCCGACAACAAGATCTTCATATCCATCTGAATCGGCATCGAAACCTGTTGACAATCCTTTTTGAGAATAAACATATCCAGTTGGAAGAGGATATTCCCAGAGTATATCTGCAATATTTGAAGAATTACCATTGAAGCATCTTATGTATCCATCTTCGGAACATACTATCACATCATTTATTCCGTCTTCAGAAATATCTGTTATGGAACTGATCGCTTTAGGGCTGTTATCCCAGGAAGTATCGATCGTAAATTCCCATAACACATCAGATAGGGGATATGTCTGTTCTATTGCATCACCCTGAAGATTTACTCCCAGAGGATTTTCGTCAAAATCATTATTACTTATAGCCAGCACATCATCAAAAGATCCTGATTCTTCTGGACTGAACCAGATCCTGAGGTCGTAGACTTCTCTGGTATCAAGTATTATGGGAAGTTCCACAGTATCATCAACAAAAAATAGGTCAGTGATAAACTCAAGATCATCAATAATCAACTGTTCAGCACCCTGATTGCTGATCTGCATGTAGTTTCCAGTAACAGCACCGGTTCGTACATTGTAATATGTCAGCATCTCCGGGTCTATTTCTATTTCCTGATCTGCAAATATTCCGTAACCGGAGAGTGAGATCTCGATTTCAGGGTTGATGGGATCGTTGGATGAGATAAACAACTGTGCCGGGATTTCTCCCCAGTCTTGAGGTGAAAATGTAATTGTCAGATCATAAGATTCACCTGCTGCTATTATCAGAGGAAGCTGCAATTCAGTGGAATAGTTTTGGGAAGTGAAGTTCAGTTCTTCGATTTCAAGATCTGCACTACCAGTATTTGTGATCGGCAGATCATAATTTTCTAAAGTTCCAATTATAGTATTGCCGAAATCATGTTCTTCCCAACCGGGTGAAATTGCCGGAGTACCTGCTCCGCCCAGATCGACTTTATATAAAGTGGAGTTGGAACTTAGCTGGCCAGCTACATACCATAAGTAACTGCCGTCGAATACGAGACCAGCTGGTTTAATCGTGTCGGACGGATAGTTTTCCAAGATATTACCGGAAGTATCAACCTTATAAATTGTATCAGCGTTATAATCGGCAATCCACAGGTCTTCTTCCTGTATACAAAGATCCCAGGGCTGTTCATCGTTATTGCCGGGAATATCGAAATCAAATTGTTGCAGCACAGTTCCGGAATTATCAACCTGATAAATAACGCTGGGATCATCAGGATAATAGGTTGCCACCCAGAAATTACCTTCATCATAGGCTATGCCGGACATATAATGATCAGGAAGGCTGAATTGAGAAAGGATATTACCTGAGAAATCAAATTCAATAGCTGAGGCGGGAATGGTTGAGCTGGTAGGATGGTCAGTTACCCAGAGAGAAGTGCCATCCCAGGTCATGCCGAAAGAATCACCCAGTTCATCATTTGTGAATAGCAGCTCACATGTTTCCGAAACCGGGTCGAACCGGTAAACATGATCACCGTCACTGCCATAAATACCATAGTAGAAATATGTTCCATCCCAGGCAAGACCGGAAGCTTTTCCGGGAACTGTATAAGTTTCCAGAATGGTCCATTCTGCCTGAAGAATGAAGAACAAGATCATTGAAAACAGGAAAATAAACATTATTTTTTTCATTTTTACCTCCTATGAATGACGTCAACAAATAACCTCACCCATTGTTATATATTTTCTTTTTTTACAGTATGTTATGCTGCTTCTTTAAAAGTTAAAGCATCAAACTTAGTTCTTCTCTTTAACAGGACAAAGCTAATTGTGATAATTTTGCGAGCCAAAGCAAT
>LKUH01000341.1 GCA_001412425.1 Candidatus Cloacimonas sp. SDB | reverse complement strand
TATCTCATAATATTTTCTTTTTAGTTATTGTATTAATAACTTTATTTTTTGAACAAAGATTTCTTTTTCCCCAAAATGATATGGAACTAATAATTGAACTAACCGGAGAACATGAACGATCCCAATATGGAAATATTATTGAAAGCTTGGATTTTAATGGTGATGGGTATGATGATCTAGTTGTTGGCTCAGCAAGATGGGATCCAGAATATCCTGGTTGACCAGCCCAACCATATCTTTGGGGGAAAATTTATTTTTATTTAGGTAGTAACGAGAATTTTGGTGATTTAATAGATTTTACAATCTCTGGATATGATAGC
Organism: Candidatus Cloacimonas sp. SDB; assembly: GCA_001412425.1. Lineage (GTDB taxonomy): Bacteria > Cloacimonadota > Cloacimonadia > Cloacimonadales > TCS61 > SDB. Next base: position 1,337 of record LKUH01000341.1, on the reverse strand, counting down.
CTAAGAGGATTTGGTGATCATTTGGAAAATTTAGGAGATATGAATGGCGATGGCTATGAAGAACTAGGCTATTATTCATCATACACTGATTCAATTACACTTATATCTTATTATAAGGCAAATATTTTATTGGGTAACAACGAATGCGATTCTTTAGTAGACTATACATATGACTTCCCAAGCAGTGAATTTAGTTGCTTTCATAAACCGAACTTAAAATGGCTTGGAGATATTAACAATGATGGATATGATGATGCTGGACTTGTAGTTGCAAAGAGAATGGATAACGGAGATAATAAAGAATACATTTACTTGATTTTTGGTAATAATTTTGAACTCCAATATTTTTGCACATTGGGTTTTACTAATACTGCGATCAATGGTATAGGAGATCATAACGATGATGGATTTTCAGATTTCATTATTGGGTATTACGAAAATGAGTCAGTTAAGAAACTACTATTTAATGGAGGAATCGAAAATGATTCAATTCCAGATATGATACTTACAGATATTGCACAAAACCCTTACTATGATACAACTGGTGGAATTCCTGTTGGAGATTGGAATGGTGATGGAATTGATGATTTTAATGGAGGAGTAGATGGTTTCGGACCTGATATCTGGATAAATTCGGATACGATTCCATTACAGTTCATGCATCTAGATTTTAATGACTGGTTAGTAAATAGAAATAATGATTATGGAGATGTAAACGGTGATGGCAAAGATGATTTTGCATGTGGTAATTCTGGAGGGATGAGTGGTCTTAATGGGAACACTTATCTGTTTCTTGGAGGTCAGAATGGTACATTTGATTATAGTATTCAAGGAGTACATGGAGTAGGTTTAGGGTGGTCCGTAGCTATTGGTGATTTTAATAATGATGGCTTTTCTGATTTAGCAACAGGAGGCAGGGGTGATAATTCATCCGGTCTTGAAGACTGTTGGTGCGGCAAAGTCTATGTATATGCAGGTAATGGCAATTTGATAGAAATGGATCCTAATATAGGAGTTTACGAGGATATAATATCGGATAAAGAAGTAATTTTTAATGCATATCCAAATCCCTTTAATCCATCAATTAATTTCGAAATTCAGTTTACCGAAGAATATGATAATTCTTTGGAAATACAAATCTATAATATTAGAGGACAAATAATTAAGAAAATAGAAATTGAAAATTATGGCTTAGGATTAAATAAATATTTCTGGTATACAGATAATGAAGCAACAGGTATTTATTTTTGTAAATTAGTTGATATCATTGATAAAAAAACACTATTAAAAAAAAAAGTGACTTTAATGAAGTAAAAAAAGAAGTTAAGTAACATTAT
>LKUH01000340.1 GCA_001412425.1 Candidatus Cloacimonas sp. SDB | reverse complement strand
CGGATCGGGAATTACTCGGAGGATACCTACTGCAGCTCGAGTTTGATCATAAGGAAGGTACTCGAGCGGTACGAGTGTGGGAGGGTGTGAGAAACCGACTCTGTATTTATTGTTATATTAAAATCCCCCAGATAATTCTGGTTATCCGGAGAGGATTAGAAGAGGCCGGGTGTTTTTATTGCATGTATGATGAGGATTTGTTCGGGGTGCTAGATTATGGGCATCAATACACTTGGAAGCTCTTTCAAAAACGTTTCAGGGATCCTGGGTGGAAATGATCCTACTTTTACCGGTTTTCCGGAATTCTTTGCATAAAGCGGGAATCTCTCTTTCAGACACTCCTTGTTCTGGACAGAAAAGGGATAAGGGTTTTGTGAATTGAATATGCATTTGAGTAGCTGATTTGAGATATGGTTTATTGCGATGTATATGCCTCAAATAATTAAGTCATACACAATTACCAGAAGCATATACATTCCATCTAAAACGTTTTTGATGGGTATCATGTTTTAAGTAATTATATTTTTAAAAATCATGTGATGAATGCAATAGTATTGATGGCGGGGATTGGGTCAAGAGCGTTAACTGTTACAGATGGAAATCCTAAATGTTTGTTAAAAATTCATGGGAAAACGATTTTAGAAAGGACCTTAAATAACTTTGAAAAAGTAGATCCTAAAATAACAAAATGCTTTGTTTTGGGATATAAAGCAGATGTAATTAAAAAATATATTAGTGACAGTATTGTTATCAATCCATTTTTTCGAATAACAAATAGCATTGCATCATTGTGGTTTGCCCGCGATTACTTGGAAGGAGATACAATAATTATGAATGGAGATGTTTGTTTTAGCGTAGAAATATTACATAAAATTGTTGAACAAAAAAAAGGGAACTATATTGTTATTGATTCCTTAAAACCTTCTAATGATCCAGTTTTCAACTCAAATAACATAACTGATTGGAAGGGAGAATATGCAGGTATTTATAGGTTAAATGATTTTGGTACTAGAAAATTGAAAAATGAAATTGAGAATCTTGTATTATCTGAACAATATTCTCTCTATCATGAAAAAGCATTCTTGAAATTGATTAATCAAGGACTTCCACTAAAAAAGATTGATATTGCTGGCGAAAAATGGGCAGAAATTGATACTCAACAAGATTTTGAGAATGCAGAAAAAATTTTCAGGAATGGGAGCATCTAATTAATTAATTTGTCAATATATTGCACAATATTGGGGAATTAAATTGGATAATTCGATAGATAAATTTAAAAATTTCATTTTAAAATGTATAAATAGATTAATCCCCAAGAAAAGAAACCAAATTTTATTTGCAAGTGTTCCAGATTTTTCAGATAATGCAAACCCATTGTTTGATTTTATAATTAAAAATAATATTCTTCCCGATTTCAGGATTATTTGGCTTGTTAGTGATAAAAAAAACATAGAAATTTTTCGTAATCTTGAATGTCAAATATTTTATGAAAAAAGTATTGCTGGATTGTATAATATTTTTAGATCGAAATACATCATTACTACGCATCTTCATTATTGTTTATTTAAAACCAGGAATCAAATTTTAATAAATTTATGGCACGGTATGCCGCTGAAAGCGATGGGATATATTGATAAATCTGAAGACGAAAATTCATTAAAAAAATTTAAAAAATGCACGAATTCTACGGATTTGATGATTGCCACATCACTTTTAATGAAAAACGCTCTCGTTTCATGTTTCTATTTGGATCCCCGGAAAGTCATTATTACCGGACAACCGAGAAATGATAAATTATTTTTTGCGAAAAGCCAGGCTAATTTAGCGGATATCGTCCCCAATTCTTCTGTATATGATAAAATTGTTTTTTTTATTCCAACATTCAGACTTTGGGAGGACCGTATCGAGGGGGATCCCTTCTATAATAAGTTATTTTCATCAGAGGAATTACATTCTTACTTAAAAAAGAATAAGATTTTATTCATTTTGAAACTTCACCCCTTTGAAGAAGAAAAAATACTATCGCATTATTCATTCAGTGATAATCCGAATTTCATGCTTTTAACGAATTCAAAACTTCAAGAAAAGCAATATGATATATATGATATTTTAGGAAGCATTGATATTTTAATTACAGATTATTCTTCCATTTATTTTGATTACTTGCTTATCAATCGCCCGATACTCTTTATGCCCGTGGATCTTGAAGAATATTCAAAAAAACGCGGATTTGTTTTAGAACCATATGAATTCTGGACCCCTGGGCCGAAAGTTACCACCATAGAGAAGCTCGTAGAAGAATTGAATATATTCATCCAAAACCCGGATTACTACATAGAAGAGAGGAAGCTCATCAATTCACTAGTCAATACATACAATGACGACCATTCATGTGAGAGAGTCTGGGAATCAATAAGAGGTCGTTTATTGGATTAAAACTTCAGTTAACCGTTGATTTCAAAATCTCAAGAAATACCCTCTCTAATTTATCAGTGTGATGGACGACATCGTATTCTTTTGCTTTTTCAGTGGCAATTTTTGAAATGGACTTTCGTAGATTCTCATCAGTAAGGGCTTTTATTATTGTTTTAGCAAGAAGTTCGGGATTAGCCGGGGGTGTTAATAATCCCGATTTTCCATCATCAATCAATTCCGGAATTCCTCCAACATTGCTCGCCACAACAACATTTCCCAGAGCCATATTTTCCAGTATCGCAATTCCGAAACTTTCTGAAGTGGATGGTTGCACGATCAAATCCATTGCCTTGTAATAGGAAGCGACATTTTCATATGGCATCGGGGAAATAAAATGCACATATCTCTCCAATTTATACTTTTGAACTATTCTATTTATTTTTTGTATCTCATTCTGATTGCTTGAACCGAGTAAAAATAGATGGGCATCCATTGACGATACTACAATACTCATGGCTTTAATGAGATATTCCTGACCCTTTTCAGGGGAAATTCTCCCCGAACATAAGATTTTGTATCCTTTACAGTCGAGCGAAATAGGTTCTACATTGGGATTGAATTGTTCTAAATCAATTGCATTTGGAATAGTAATCACTTTATCGTCTTCTCTCAATTCTTTGCAGACTTTCTCGAAATTTTTCGATATGGTTATTAGATAATCGGAAGCAAGAATCGATTTTTTATCAAACCATAATCCAGGGTATAATCGTAGTATCCTTCTAAATGGCTCTTTTAAATTTATTTTCCATTTTGTATAAATTGGATCTGCATGCCAGGTCACATGCACCGTCGTGACAATCGGTTGTGTACAATGTTTTTTCAACACATATGTAAAAGGATAGGATCGATCGTAATGAATGACATTGATGACCTGTATTTCATTTTCTTCGACAATTCTCTTGATCTCTCCAATGTTCCTGTAAATAAAAATATAACTTCTCCAGGGATCCAGGTTTATTGGTGGAAATGGCAGTCGAAAGATTTTAATCCCATTATCATCCTCAAATTTTGGACTATCATTGAAATATCCTGTGATAATCGACACATTATGGTTTCTCCGGTTCAGTTCATCTGCAATTAATTTTGTTGCTATTTGAACGCCACCCTGTCCCGGCAGATACCCAGGTGTTATCAAAAGAATGTTCATTGGGCTATATCCTTCTTTTTTTGCTCATTAAAATATGTCACTATCCTTTTATTTACACTTGGATTTGTTGCAAAGAATTGAACACAGCATCTAATTTTATACGAATCACTCTTTTAAGGGTATTTTAGCTCTCCAGCCAAAAACCACATTTCAAGCAATTTGATTATCGTTGTCAAATATTTTGAATTAAAAATCCAATAAATATCTAATCACTATTTTTGAAAAAACAGCAGGAAATTTTGATACAATAACCAATAAATTTATACGAATGGGAAAAAATTTTGTATCGATCCTCTGTAAAATACTATAGGCGTTTTTATTGTCTCCGACACTTAAATTGCAGGCAGCTCGATAGATCTCTTTTCTTGCAACATATTCCTTTACATCAGATAATTGATTTTCAGGGACAAGTCCCCTCTTTATTGCATTATTTGCAGTTGTTACAAAAGGTTCAACTTCTAATGAAGGCCTGCCACACGCTCTCCCCTCCGAATCCCAGTGATATATTGCACCCCATTCCCAGCTGAATGCTATGGGATATGTTAATGCAATTTTTCCCCAGAGATCTGCATCTTCACCCCACCATGCATCTTCAACGAAGCCACCCATCTCCATAAAAACATTTTTTGGAATACAGGCTGCAGACGTCCAGACTGGGAATTCGCCAAGAGCTGCAGAACGGAAATAATTTGGAATCAGCCCTTCCCAGGGAGAAGGGGGTATGGAGCGATATTTTGCCCACCTTAGGTTCCCGTTTCTCTCTTTAATTTTATATGCGGTGGTGTATGCACCAGCCTGAGGGAATTTTTCTCTCAATTCAATAATTGTGCCGAGATGTTTTGGAAGCCATTCATCGTCTGCATCGAGAAACGCAATGAGATCGGAAGAACATGCATTAACGGCGTGGTTTCTTGCAGCTGACACACCTTTTCCGCCTTGGCGCATGAATTTTATCCGGTTATCTCCATACTTCTTTACAATATCAGGTCCATCATCCATGGAACCGCCGTCAATGACAATTACTTCAAAACCCTTGAAATTTTGGGCGAATACGGAATCGAGAGCACGTTTGATGTATGGACCTTTATTCAATAAGGGGATTATTACGGATATTTTGGGCATATTCAGGAACTCTTGTCGTCTTGTGATGATGTGCATTTGATACGGTTTATTGGTTACATTATCTCGATGAATTACAATAATTCTATTGTTAAAGGATATTTCATTTTTGAGTAGGTGTATTGAGGCAAAAAAGAACAATTTAAGTTAAGATAAGAAGACAAATTTAACGAATCTAGAATGAATTTTAAGATTTCAATTGTAATTCCTACATATAATCGTACTGCTGAATTAATTGAAGTTTTTGAATCAATATTAAATCAAACAAAAAAACCTTTCGAAATCGTTATTGTTGACGATAGTGATACTGATGCAATTGAAGATGTAATTAACAAATGGGAAAATATTTTCTTGAATAAAGTTATTCAAATCAAATATATACGAAATACAAGGGGTAAAAGTCTCACAAAGGCGAGGAATATTGGAATAGACAATGTATCCGGAGATATCGCATTATTTTTAGATGATGATGTCATTCTTGAAAAAGATTACATTGACAGATTGACAGATATTTATTCACGGATTCCATCGGCTATTGGAGTCCAGGGCTTGATTACAAATTACAAAAAAACTCCAAAAAAGAGATTATTATTCAATAAAATATTTTTAATTGGGTATTTTGGCAAAAATGATTGTAAAGTATTACCCTCAACAAATGTAACCTATCCATGTGAACCCGATAAAATTATTTCCTGCCAGTGGATGTCTGGAGCGAATCAATCTTATAGGTGTGCTATCTTTGATGAATTCCACTACGACGAAAATATGGTAAGGTATTCATACAAAGAAGATGTCGATTTTTCATTCAGAATTTTTAAGAAATACCCAGATTCACTGTTCATGACCCCTTATGCACGACTTGAACATAAAGCATCAGAAACAGCGAGATTGCCGAATCAAAAAAGGATCACCATGGAATATGTTTACAGTTTTTATTTTTT
>LKUH01000339.1 GCA_001412425.1 Candidatus Cloacimonas sp. SDB | reverse complement strand
ACCAGCAACAGTTATCTTAAAAAAGGACATTTCTCCGATCGTATTCTTATAAAGCTTCATAAAAGGTATTTTTTTCAGGGAAATCTTTATCCCTTCTTTACCTTCACCATAAATAATTGCAGGGATAAATCCTTGCTTTCTCAGATTTTTCATGTCTGATTTTGAACCTACACTTCTTAACTGAGCTTCGACTTCTACGTTCATTTTTCCTCCGTTGAAATCCCTGAATGGGCTTGAAATCTATCGGAATAGAATACTTAATGATTCTTCGATATGGATTTTCTTTATAGCAATTGCCAGCATTTCAGCGATTGAAAGCTGAACAATTTTTTTACATTTTAATTTTTCGTCATTAAGAGGAATCGAATCGGTAATGTACAATTTTTCGATTGGAGATTCCTCAAGATTGTGAACAGCATTTCCGGAGAGTATGCCATGAGCACAAGCGGCATAGACTTTTTTAGCTTTTTTTGCGATCAAGGTATTAGCCATTTTACACAAGCTGCCACCTGAATCGATAATGTCATCAATCAATATGGCTGTTTTACCTTCAACTTCCCCAATTAAGTTCATTATCTCGGTTTTCCCATCATTGCCGGTTCGACGTTTATCTCCAATTGCCAGATCGCAATTCAATCTTTCAGCCATTTCTCTGGCTCTTTCAGTTCCACCGGTATCGGGAGAAACCACAACTACATTTGTCAGGTCAAGGTGAGAAGAAAAGTAGCGTGAAAACAGAGGCAGAGAAGTCAAATGATCAACGGGAATATTGAAGAACCCCTGTATCTGTTGAGAATGAAGATCCATGCACAAAACCCTATCTGCACCTGCAACAGTTAACAGATCGGCAACTAATTTTGCCGTGATGGGCACCCTGGGTTGATCTTTTTTATCGGAACGGGCATAGGCAAAATAAGGAACAACGCAGTTAATATTTTTAGCAGATGCCCTTTTCAGCGCATCTATCATAATGAGAAGTTCCATCAGACTATCATTTACCGGAAAACAGGTGGGCTGAATAATAAAGGTGTCAGCACCCCTAACATTTTCATTGATTTTTACAAAAGTATTATCATTGGAAAATTTGAAAACCGATGCATCCCCTAAAGGCACTCCCGCATGTTTTGCTACTTCATTCGCTAATTTAACATTAGCATTACAGGTAAATATTTTTAGTCTTGAAAACATAAATTATTCTTCAATCTTTTCCTCTGCATCCTTTTCTGTTTCCTGAGAATTAGCAGAACTTAAGGCTTCCTGCAGAACTTCCTTGTATTTATCGATAATGATCTTCTCGATTTCATTTCTGGTTTCGGTGTTAATTGGATGAGCGATATCCCTATATTCACCTGTGCTAACTCTTCTGCTGGGCATGGCAACAAACAGTCCATTCTGACCTTCGATTACCTTGATATTTCTAATAATAAAAGCATCATCAATGACAATATTAACGAAAGCTTTAAGTTGATTACTCTCCCTGATAAAAACCTTAACATCAGTAATGTTCATTTTGTACTCCTTCTTTTAGTTTTTGTAATGTAATTCCAATATTTTTTATTGGAATAGTATTTTGATAATCTTATTGCAGTTTCCGTATTCGGGCAAAAACCGATAACGGTTGAACCGCTTCCTGATAATATAGCTTTTTCAGCACCATTATTTTCAAGGAAATTGATGATTTCAACTATTTCAGGGTAAATCCTGCCAATACCTTCCTGTAATTTATTGAAGCATAATTTGGGATCAGAATTCTCGATAAAATCTTTCCATTTGATATTTTCTTGTGTTAATTCAACTGCCTTATAGGCTTCCCAACTGGAAATTTCGAAGGGAGGTTTAACCAGAAAAAGATTATCAATTGTAATGTCATCAAGTTTATTTATTTGTTCACCTCTTCCTTCACCTAAAGCACATCCGCCTTCAAGGAAAAAATTTATATCACTGCCAAACTCTGCTGCAATATCATGCATTTCACTCTCGGATAAATTTAGTCTCCAAAGGTCTGATAATGCTTTAATGGTTACAGCAGCATTACTGCTGCCACCACCCAATCCGGCACAAACGGGAATATTTTTTTCCAGAAACACTTCTACACTATCTTGCACATTATAATAATCTCTTATAAAGATCGCTACTTTGTAAATCAAATTATTTTCTGAACTTACAAAGTCTTTGTTGGTCAAAATCCTAACGCTGCTATTTTTTGTCAAAATAAAATTTATTGTGTCAAATAAAGTAATTTCACTGAATATTGTTCTGATATTGTGAAAGCCATCCGACCTTTTTGATAATACATCCAGAAACAGGTTTATTTTTGCATATGACTTAAGTGTTAATGCCCTCAAATTGCCTTTATTCTCCATAATGAATCAATTTCGTTTTAATTAACTTATTCAATATATTTTCCATATAACTCTTCAGCGGATATTCAAAAGGTGTTTCATCAAACATTTTCCAAAATGAATTTAAATAACTCGAGAACTGATTTTTTTCTTATTTTGTCCCTATCGCCGCTGAAGATATATTTTTTATTAATCGTTTCCTTGAGATTACTAATGGCAATATAAACACAGCCGACTGGTTTATCAGCAGTTCCTCCGGCGGGGCCCGCAACACCGGTTATAGATCCTGAAAGGTCGGAAGCAAAAAGCTCTTTAACTCCATCTGCCATTTCAGAAGCTACCTGATCACTAACAGCTCCGTATTTTATTAAACTCTCTTTCTTAACCTGCAAAATTTTTGTTTTAATGTCGTTGGAATAACTAACAATTCCACCCAGAAAAAAATCGGAAGCACCTGGCAGGGAAGTAATGAATTCTTGAGCCATTCCTCCGGTGCATGATTCTGCCATAGCAAGAGTTAACTTTTTCCCGATTAGAGTTTTATGAAGTTGAATAACAAGCTGTTTTATTTGATCATCCAATTTTCTTTCTGCATTCAGAGGTTTTGAGCTCCATTGCTTTGCCCCACCATGTTTTATGGGCTCTTCAGGCAAAATTTTCTCAGCATAACCTGCAACTTTGTTCGATTCCTTTTCCTGAGGTTTATTTTCCAGAATCTTAACATGAACAGAATTGTACTGGATCGTATCTCCTGCCTTCACTTCCTGACGCTGACTCAGGGCAACCTGATCATTCAGAGAAACTTTCCCGTTTCTGATCACCTGTCTGATTACGGCATAATCATCTTCCAAACCGGCAGCTTTAATTAGCTGATAAAGGAATATTGTGTCGTCTTTTTCGATCCAGAATTTCATTTTTTTAATAACTCTTAGCAAAAACTACTCTGCTGTTACTTTCCTTACCGCAACAGATGCAATTTCCTGATTCTGATTCAGCATCATTGGGAATACAGCGGATAGTTACTTTAAGATCATTTTTGATTTTTTCTTCACAGGCACCCGAACCGCACCAGTGACTTAAGGCAAATCCTCCGTGAATTTCCGGATTTTCTTTGTTCAAGGGAGTGAAATAATTATAGAATTCTTCCTGCTCATCGATTTTTCTGGTGTGATCATGCAGATTTTTTAAAGCTCTATTATATATGTTATCCTGGATCTCATCCAGAATATTTGTCACTTCACTGATAAATTCATCTGCATCAATGCTGAATTTATCCTTAACTGCAAAATCACGGCGTCCCATAAAAACAGAATTATTTTCAATATCCCTGGGTCCGATTTCAAGGCGGACAGGAACACCTTTTTTGATCCAATACCAGACTTTCTCGCCACCTCTCAGCTCACGGTCGTCGATCTCAACAACCAGTTTTTGCTCATGATACCTGATTTTTCTGATCTTTTCCTGGAACTGGTGGATAAATTCCATAACCTGCTGTTGTTCTTCTTCGTTACGATAGATAGGAATTATAGCAATATGAGAAGGGGTTAAGCGGGGTGGAAGGATCAAACCGTCATCATCACTGTGAGCCATTATCAGGGCTCCGATCAAGCGTGTAGAAACTCCCCAGGAAGTAGTCCAGGCAAACTCTTCCAGTCCTGCTTTATTTTGAAATTTTATATTAGAAGCCTTGGCAAAGTTAGTACCCAGAAAGTGGGAAGTTCCTGCCTGCAAAGCCTTACGGTCCTGCATCATAGCCTCAATGCAATAAGTTTTAACAGCTCCGGGAAATCTTTCTGCCTCAGTCTTCTCACCTTTATAAACCGGAAGTGCCATATATTTTTCAGCAAACTCAGCATAAAGGTTAAGAATCAGATCAGTTTCATCTTCAGCTTCCTGTCTGGTTGCATGAACTGTGTGCCCTTCCTGCCAGAGGAATTCAGTAGTGCGCAGAAAAATCCTGGTCCGCATTTCCCAGCGTACAACATTGGCCCACTGGTTTATCAGTAGAGGCAGATCGCGATAGGAGTTTACCCATTTGCTGAAAGAGGAGCCTATTATAGTTTCACTGGTTGGTCTTACTATGAGCTCTTCGGTCAATTCTCCAGCTGGTTTCAACCCGCCCTTACCATCATTTTCCAGTCTGGAATGGGTAACAACAGCACATTCTTTGGCAAAACCTTCAACATGTTCAGCTTCTTTTTCAAAGAAACTTTTGGGTATGAATATGGGGAAATAGGCATTTACATGACCAGTTTCCTTGAACATACTATCCAGATTTTTCTGAATATTTTCCCAGATGGTGTATCCCCAGGGTTTAATTACCATACAGCCCCGGACCTCGCTGTTTTCAGCCATATCAGCAGCTTTTATGACCTGTTGATACCAGATAGGATAATTCTCCTCACGGGTGGGGGAAATTGCATTTCTTACTTTTTTAGCCATTTTCTACTCCAATAATATCAATATTCCTAAACTTTATAATTCAGCTATAGTGTCAATTTAAAAAGAGCTGACTTAACCATCCGGGTTTTAGATGAGGTTTCTGATTATAATGGGAAAAAACGGAAATGATAAATCTGCAGAAATATGGAAGTCTTGACAGTGTTTTAGGGTTGGGAATATTGGAATTTATGTTAAAAGAACAAGTAATTTCTCGATCGCAAAATAAATACGATGTCATAGTCGTAGGAGCTGGACATGCCGGTATTGAAGCAGCCTTAGCTTCTGCCAGGATGGGAGCCCGTACTTTGATTTTTGTCATAAAACTGGAATCAATTGGCAGAATGAGCTGTAATCCTTCCATTGGAGGACCTGCCAAAGGTCATTTAGCCAGAGAGATAGATGCTTTAGGCGGAGAGATCGGCAGGGCGGCAGACATTACCGGGATCCAGTTCAGAATGCTGAACCGGAAAAAAGGTCCCGCAGTCTGGGCGCCTCGTTCCCAGAATGACAGAACCTACTATTCCAATCATATGAGAGAAACACTGGAAGCACAACCGGGTCTTGAAATCAAGGAATCGATCATCAGTGAAATACTGCTGTCACCAAAGAAAGATGAGATCATTGGGGTAAGATCAATCCTGAAAGAAGCTTATTTTGCACCTAAAGTGATCCTGGCTAACGGTACCTTTCTCCGGGGCAAGGTACACGTGGGAGATATAAGTTACAGTTCTGGCAGGGCTGGAGAGCCAGCTGCAGAAGAGTTATCGGCATCACTTGTTAAAGCAGGTTTGAATTTAAAAAGGTTCAAGACCGGAACACCTCCCAGAATTGATCTTCGCACAGTTAATATGAACAAGGTCGAAGAGCAGCCTGGCGATGCTGACCCACAGGGATTTACATTTTACAGAGATATTAAGTTAAGGAACGATATTTCCTGTTATCTAACCTTTACTAACCCAAAAACCCATGAAATAATCAAAAATAATCTGAGCAAATCAGCTCTTTATGGTGGTTTTATAGGTGGAATCGGACCTCGTTATTGTCCTTCAATTGAAGATAAAGTGGTTAAATTCTATACCAAAGAGCATCATCAGGTATTTATTGAACCTGAAGGCCGCAATACCTATGAAGCTTACGTTAACGGGATATCCAACAGCCTTCCACCCAATATACAGCAGCAATTGGTAGCTTCTATACCCGGACTGGAGCAAGCTGCCATAATCCGCTATGGATATGCTATAGAGTACGATTATATTGTACCGGACGAGCTGCGGGTGACAATGGAAACCAAGAAGATCAAGGGACTGTATCTGGCGGGGCAGATCAATGGTACTTCGGGATATGAAGAAGCAGCTGCACAGGGTATTTCCGCAGGCATTAACGCGGTTATGGCACTAGACGGGAAAGATCCGGTTATCTTTGACCGATCACAGTCATATCTCGGTGTTCTACTGGATGATCTTGTCACAAAAGGCACAACCGAGCCATATCGTCTATTCACATCTCGAGCAGAATACCGGCTTCATTTAAGGCAGGATAATGCAGATGAAAGATTAATGCCTGCAGGGTATAAATTAGGTTTGGTGGATGATGAGCGCTGGCAGAAGTTTCAAACTACTTTAGAAATTATGAAAAGGGAACTTGAATTTCTGAAAAAAACCACCTGCTCCATCAAAAATGAGTTAAAGGAATCAACTAAATATATTAACATTCTCAAACAACCCGAAATAGATTATGACGGGCTTGAAAGATTTGGATTAAAGCTGCCTCCAGACGTTACAAAAGATATAAAGAACAGGATCACCCTACAGATAAAGTATAAAGGATATTTAAAAAGACAGCTGGCTGAAATTGAGAACTTCAAAAAAATGGAGGACAACAGAATACCTGAAAAGATAGATTATATGAAGATTGATTCCATTGCCTATGAAGCACGTGAAAGGCTTAACAAGATAAAACCCCGCTCCATTGGCCAGGCTTCCAGAATTTCCGGTGTTAATCATACAGATATTTCATCACTTCTAATTTATTTAAAAAAAAATCAGACACACAAAAGGTAGGCTCATGAAATATTTAACTCTCTTTTCCGCGGTTGTTCTATTATTTGCCTGCAGCTCACAATTTCCTGAATTGGAGAAACCCGTCTTAAAAAAAATTGAACTGGAACCCTTACCCGGATGGATTTATGAACTTCCGGCCAATGGTAACTACGTTATCGGAATCTCTGCCAGAAATTATGATTCTGAGAGCATGCAGGAAGCAGCCAGACAAATGGCAGCCATTATTAAAAGCAGGAACAGAGGTTCCTATGCCATTGACAGATATGCCAGAACTTCCGGATCGGATCTGCTTAAAGAAGGAGACATCCGTTTTCAGCTTAATGTATCGGAACCTGTTGAAACTTTAAAGATATACGATTCCTTGAATCTGATCGATGAAACGTATCTCTTTGATCATTATATTGCACTATTTTCTGAAACTGAAGCAACAATAGATCAATTTTACTGCCAGAAAAGAATCCTGAATTTCCCGGACTGGTATAAAAGGGATGAAATAGTAATTGAAAATGACCAGATTTTATGTTATGCTCAAGAAAGTTCTTATAATCTTGTCTCTGCCTGGGAAAAAACAGCTGAAAAAGCCCGATATCAATTAGCCGGTTATCTGGAGAAAGATATTCAGGGTAAGCTGATCAGCAAAAATGAAGAGATAGAAAAGCAGATCACTGTAGAATCCACCAAAAAACTGGTAAATCTAAAGATCACAAAAAGTTTTATCCTTATGAAAAACTATGATTCACTGATCAGTTATCAAGTATTTATGGAAATGAGAACAAAGATATGAAAATAATTGCTGTTATACCAGCCCGTTATGATTCCAGCAGATTCCCGGGAAAACCTCTGGCATTATTACAGGGAAAGTATGTAATCCAACACGTTTTTGAAAAAGTGCAGGGATCGGAACTTTTTGACCAGGTTATTGTTGCTACCGATAATGAACAGATCTTCACAGCAGTTAAGAATTTCGGTGGCAGGGTTCAAATGACTGATCCCCGTCATAAGAGCGGTAGCGACAGGGTGGCGGAAATCTGTGCTGATCTCGATTTTGACGTCGTTGTCAACATACAGGGAGATGAACCGTTCATCGAAAAACAGCCGCTGAATGACCTGATAAAGTGCTTTCAGGATCCGACAGTTGAAATCGCTTCTCTGATGCATGAACTTACCGAAGATATTGAAAATCCCAATTATGTGAAAGTAATAACCGACCTGGCTGGAGACGCAATCTACTTTTCCAGATCTCCTCTCCCTCACAATTTCAGCTATTCCCCAATAATTTACTACCGGCATATAGGGGTTTATGCTTTCAGGAAAAATGCGCTTCTGGAATTTATTTCATTTCCACCTGCAGAATTGGAACAAATAGAAAAACTGGAGCAATTAAGGCTTCTGGAAAACGGAAAGAAAATAAGAATGGTGAAAACAGCTTATTCTGGTTTTGGCATTGATACCAAAGCGGATCTGCAAAAAGCAGAAATATTTATAAACCAATAATATTTTTCAATTACACATCTAATACATCTGAACAAAAATAATTTTTCAGTATTTATTTAATTTTAGAAAATCATGGATCACTTTCCCGAAATCGTAGATAATTAATTTGATTCCTGATAATAAATTGTGATTGACAGTAATTTAGTGTCATAGAAAAATCTTAATTCAAGGTGTTGTCTTCTTTGTTTCTAAACGTTCAAGGGCGTGACCAGACATTTCTAAACATAATTTAGATAAAAAATTACTGGAAGATTTTTCGTGGAATCTGGTAATTGATAAATCATGGTTTGCATATACAGAATATCGGGAGATGATTATGAAAATTGAAATACTGGGAGCTTTTATTGTTCATCCTCAGAACGAATCCGCTGTTGTTAAGAAAAAGAATTTATACATAAAAGATGGTCTCGTTTATTATGAAAAACCTTTCCGGAAGGCGGACAAAACCATAAATGCTGAGGGTAAGGTCCTTTTCCCGGGCCTGGTAAATGCACACCATCATATTTACTCTACACTTTCTAAAGGAGTTCCCTGTGATGTACCCTTTAAAAATTTCACCGGCAATCTCAAGCAACTCTGGTGGACTCTGGACCATTCTCTTAATAAAGAAGATATGATCCTTTCTTCCGCCATTGCCTGTAAAGAATCTATCAAACAGGGTGTAACAACTGTTTTCGATCATCATATATCGGGTTATACAGATAACTCTCTCTCCGATATGGCACAGGTCTTTGATGCTTTCGGGATCAGCGGAACTTTAGCATTTGAACTTTCCGATCGGAATGGGGAAGAGTTTTTTCTGCAATCTTTAAAGGAAAATATAAGATTTGCTGAAGCTCAGAAAAATAAATCTGTCCAGGGCATGATGGGTCTGCACGCCTCTTTTACCTTGAGTAATAAAAGCCTGCAGAAAATCGCTGAAGTATCTGGTGATATACCAATTCATGTTCATGTCGCTGAAGGTGAAATAGATGGTATTCAGTGCCATGAAAAATATAAAATGGGACTGATCGAACGTTTTGACAGCTTTGATCTGTTGCGGGATAATTCTCTACTTATCCACTGCAGTAACCTTACAGATAAAGATCTGCAAATCCTGAAGCAGCGAAATTTATTTCTGGTTCAGGCAGTTGATTCCAACCTGAATAATGGTCTGAATGTCGGAAATATTTCCAGGTTTTTAGCAGCAGGTCTGAAAGTGACAGTTGGAACTGATGGAATGCATTCCAGTGCTTTTAAGGCTTATAAGAATTCCCTGATCTTCACCAAATATCTCAATAAAAATTGTGATCTGGGGTACTCTGAAATGAATGGACTTTTCCTCAATAGTTTCAAATTAAAAAAAGCTTTTGGACTACCGCTGGGAATAATTGCCGGGGAGGCCGCCGATATTGCAATTTTTGATTATATTCCTGCAACGCCCTTCAATACTGAACAGTTTCTGGGACATTTTATTTTCGGCATCACTGAATCTGCCTGTCAGTACGTAATTAAAAAGGATGAGATCCTGCTGGATGATTTCCATGTCACAAAAGATCTTTATAAAGAGCAATTCCAGCATTCCTGGGATATTTCGCAGAAAATGTTTAATAGATTTGAAAAAAACAAGAATTTGTACTAATTAGATAAATTTCGGAATAATCTGCCCCGTTCAAACATTACATTCCGATTTTTTGAAGGAGAGTTTATGAGTGATGTTATGACACCTGTTCAGTTTAAAGAATTATTATACTGGATCCTGAAAGAATTTAGAAATGAGAATACAATTTTTGGTATTCATAAAGACAAATTTTACCGAAAACCGGATAATTCCTATTTTAAAATATTTGGAGAGAAATGTGAAACTCCACTTGGTCCCGCAGCCGGACCCCATACGCAACAGACACCTAATATAGTAGCTTCCTACCTTACAGGAAGTCGTTTCTTTGAACTGAAAACCGTTCAGATACTGGATAATCTGGAAGTTGAAAAACCTTGTATCGAAGCTGTGGATGAAGGATATAACACTGAGTGGAGTACTGAGTTAACTGTGCAGCAGGCTTATGAAGAATATGTTAAGGGCTGGTTTTTGTTGCATGTGCTGAGTAAAATGCTGAAACTGAGCAGAGGTGAGGACAGGGCATTCGTATTCAATATGAGCGTTGGTTATGATCTGAAAGGAATAAAAGATCCCAAAATCGATAATTTTATTGAGCACATGAAAGATGCTTCCAATAATCCGGTATTTCTGGAATGCCAAAAAATTCTTAAAGAAGCTATTACGGCAGGTGATATTCCCAACCTGAAAGACCCCGCATTTGTCGAGAATATTTCACCGCATATTTCCAATTCCATCACTCTTTCTACCATGCATGGCTGCCCACCTCAAGATCAGGAACTTATCTGCAAATATCTTATTGGTGAGAAAAAA
>LKUH01000338.1 GCA_001412425.1 Candidatus Cloacimonas sp. SDB | reverse complement strand
TAATCTTTGGTTCAACAGTTAGAAGTCCAAAGTTTTTTATCCGTCGTGTTGAGTAAAATTATTGCCTATTTCATGATTACAAATGATACTTAATAATAAAAATAATTGACATAGATCAATAAATTTCAATTCTCAGATTGTTTAGCTTTAATAAACGAAAAATGAAAGGAGAGAGTATGAAAAAACTATTTTTATTTATCATAGTTTTAGCTTTGACAGCAAACATTTTTGCTAATGGTCTCAGCCTGAACAGCATTGGTACCAAGGCTTTAGGTATGGGAGGAGCATTTATCGGTCTGGCAGATGATCCCAGTGCTATTTACTGGAATCCAGCCGGTCTGAGCGGACAGGATAACGGCTTTAATCTTTCTTTGGCAGATATCATACCTACAACAACTTATAAGTATGCTGATTTAGGAATAGATGCAGAAGCTAATCTTATTCATATTTTAGCACCGAATTTTTTCTTAAATTACAACCTGGAAAAATTATCGCTGGGTTTGGGAGTGTATGTTCCTGCCGGATTAAGAGTTGAATGGGATGGTAAGGATCTGTTAGCTTTTGGTGGTCCTGCCGAGATCCCTACTCAATACGGAAATGTAACCAATCCTTTCGCCGGCAAGAAACTGGAATGGATGAGCAAACTTGGAGTAGTTGATATCAGCCCGGCTTTATCGTATCAGATCAGTGATAAATTTTCCATAGGTTTAGCTGCCAATATTTATTACGGTATGCTGGAACTTAAACGTGGAGTGGACATGTTTACTTTATTTAATCCCGAAAGTTTTGGAGTTCCAACCATGGGAGAAGATGGCATGATAGATACTCAATCTGAGGTTGACGTGACTGGAATAGGATTTGGCGGGGCTCTGGGTTTGATGTACAAAGCCAGTGATAAGTTCAATCTGGGTTTATCTTTCAGAACCCCCAATAATATTAAATTTGAAGGTGACGGTGTATTTGATATTCAGAATGTTAATAAATTTGATGTTGAAGTTGATCTGGAATATCCGGTCTGGATTGGTGGCGGAATAGCTTATCTGCCGACTGAAAGATTCACCATCACTGCCGATGCCCAGTATTCTCAGTGGAGCAGCCTGGACATTGTAAAAGTTAAATTAATGCTTCCGGATGCTATGGGCGGAGAAACTGAAGATGAAATGGTCTTAAACTGGGAAGATGCTGTACAAATGAGATTGGGTCTGGAATATATGGCTACAGAATGCCTGGCCTTAAGAGGCGGTTTTTATACAGATCCGGCTCCTGCTCCGGATGAGACTCTTACCATTCTTTTCCCATCAGGAAATTATTCTGTCATAACTGGCGGAGCTGGTTATTTTAAGGAGAAATTTTCTGTAGAATTCAGTCTGGAATATTTGATTGGAAGTGAAAGAGATATTGATGCTGAAGAACATAATATGCCGGGTGTCCATGATATCGACATTTTTGCCTTCAGTCTGGGATTTGGTTATAAATTATAAATTTAGCAGTAAAAAACCGCCCTGGCAAACTTACAGGG
>LKUH01000337.1 GCA_001412425.1 Candidatus Cloacimonas sp. SDB | reverse complement strand
TTTACTTTGTACTGGCTATACTATTGCTATATATTCTGTTATTTGATAATTCCAGTTTCCTGCAGAGATTCAGATTAAGCCTAAAAGTTAATAAATTGCGTTCCGAAATAAATAATCTTATTTCAGAAAATGAGCAATTGGAAAAAGAGAATAGTGCTCTGGAAAGTGATCCGCAAATCCTGGAAGAAAAAGCCAGAGAACTTGGCATGCAGAAAGAAAATGAAGAGGTCTACATTTTTAAAAAGGAGGAATCTCAATAATATGAAACCGGCAAAATTAATTTTCACTATTATTACCTGTTTATTAGTAGTTTCCCTGGCAGCTGCACCTGAAATCAGTTTTAATTTTCTGACTCATGATTTTGGAGATATTAAAGAGGAAGATGGTAAAGTTACTTATAATTTTGATTTTACTAATACTGGCGATGAACCCCTGAAACTTATAAAGGTAAAAGCATCCTGAGGATGCACCTCCCCCGGTTGGTCAACCGATCCCATAAAACCAGGTGATTCCGGTTTCATCGCTGTAGCTTACGATCCCAATAACCGTCCCAATAAATTTAATAAAAGTATTTCGGTTACATCAAATGCCACCAATAATGTGATACGATTGAACATATCGGGAAATGTAATCCCAACTCCCAATAAATTAAGAGCAAGTATCGGAAACCTTAAACTTGATAAAACAAAAATTAACCTGAATAATGTTCTGAATACATCCGTTGTCGAAGCTGAACTTGAAATTCAGAGTACTTTCCCTAAAACTGTACAGATAATTTTTGCTGACGACCTCGAATATCTTGATATAATTCCCAATATAATTGAGCTTGATCCAGGTGAACGCCATACAATTCAATATAGGTATAATGTGGCCCAAAAGGCCGATTTTGGGAATTTTTTTGATAAAATACTTGTTACTTGTAAAATAGATGATATGAAAAATACTGGTTATTTATATTTTACCGGTAATATTGAAGAGGATTTTTCTTACCTGACAGAAGAGGACAAGAAAAATGCCCCAGCCCTAAAATTGGACACCTATGTAATTGATCTGGGGGAACTGCATCTTAAAGAAGATCATCAGGTAGAAATCCCTGTAAGAAATGAAGGCAGATCCGACCTGATCATCAGAAAGATCGAACCCTCAAGATACTGTTCACTGGAATCCTATGACTCTTCCATTAAACCAGGTGAGAAGGGAATTATTCAGATAATCGTTACGCCTCAGATCTCAAGAAGGGATTTCAATACCAGCCTCGCTCTGGTTTCCAACGACCCTTCCAGACCTTCAATTAAGATAAGACTCACAGGAAAAATTGAAAATTAAATATAGCCTAATTATAACTAATATTTCAGGATTGAAATATTAAAAAAAATCATTGACATACTTATTGACTAAGGATGATTTAACATACTAGGTAATAGAAGTGTATATATAAGAGATTAAGAAAATTGTTTTGTGGTAAACATTGATTTTTTAAAGTTTATTGAAAGAAGGCAACTATCGAATTTAAATGTTGTATTAATGAAGCATAACTATCGTAAATCTGGTAAAAAAAAAATAAACAAAGGAGAAAATATTATGAACAAGAAATTAATTATTTTTATAATCTCAGCATTGGTATTCTTACCCCTATTCCTATTTGCCGTCACAGAAACCGAACCTAACGACAGTGCAGGAGACACAGGTGTTCTCACTGTTGAAAACGGTATTCATGATGGTAATGTTAGCCCGGCAAACGACCTTGATTTCTGGGGATTTGAGGCTTCAGAAGAGGATTTTGTGGAAGTAAGCACCATCGGGTTAACAACTGTTGACACCAAACTTTGGATCTATGCCGAAGATGGAGTTACTGAACTGGCTTATAACGATGATAGTGGCGGAACATTACAATCCTATGTGTCTCTGACTGTAGAAGAAGACGGTTATTATTACTTCGTTGTAGGCGCTTTTGGCAGCGGTACAGGACCATATCAGGTTGAACTGAGTGGAGCTTCAATTCCCGTTCATTATGACAACGACCTGCAAGGCAGATTTATTACTGGTAATACCACTCCCACAGAAGGTGACGCAACAATCTACACCATCACAATTAAAAATCAGGGTAACCTGGCTCAATTGGGTGCAGATTACACAGTTGAACTATACAACGAAGCGGATGAACTTCTGGATACTGTTTCCGGAATTGACCTGGATCCGGGAGAGCAGGGCTCTGTTGAGGCTACCTGGACTCCAAGTTCACCAGGCGCTACTTTTATCTATGGAAAAACAGCCCTTCCCGGAGATGAAAATACTGAAAATGATCAAACAGATCCATTCAATGTCAACGTTCAGTCCACTGGAACTATTGTTGTCTCAATTGGAACCGGAAGTACCTTATCCTATCAGATCCCGGCAAATTTCTTTTATAAAAGCAGTTTGTCAGAATGCTGGTATTATCCCGAAGAGATCAACTTCGGTGGTTTAATCACACAATTGGGCTATCATACTAATTGGTATACCAATCTTTCAAATATGCCTATCAGAATCTGGATGGGTGAAACTACTCAACCTCAGGCTGCTATAGGCTGGATTCCAGCTGACGAATTGACTCTTGTATTTGATGGAACCATAGATCTTCCTACCGGTGAACACGACATTTTATTTGCCCTTGATACTTTCTTCGGTTACAGTGGAGCAGATAACCTCGTAATTATGTTTGAAAGACCGATGGATACCCAGTATTATTCAACTCAGGATACCTGGTATAATACCGATGATGTTTACCATCCCTCCCGCACAAGACATTACTACAGTGACAATACAGCTGCCGACCCTAATAATCCTCCGGCAGGCCATTTAAGCAATTTACATCCAAATATTGGTCTCTATTTTGATAATACTCCTACAGGCTCTTTAGACGGTTTTGTTTACGGAAATGACAGAGATCCCCTTGAGGGAGCTATGGTCCATATTGAAGGAACTACTTTCTCTACTTATACTGATGAAACAGGTTATTATCACTTCCCCTATGTTTTTGTAGGAAACTATGATATTACTGCTTCCATTTTCGGTTATTATGACACTACTGAAAATGTTGATATTACAGAAGATGTGCTTACTTCACAAGATATTACACTTGATCATCTTCCTACTGTAGCCGTATGTGGTCATGTTGTAACCAGTGATACCGGTGCTGATGTAATTGGTGCTGATGTAATGCTGGAAGGATACGACGACTATTATGATATAGTTACAGATGATTCTGGAATGTTTACAATTCCCGGTGTTTATGCTGATCACACTTATACTTTAACCATCACTTACGCCGGATACAGTACTTATGAAAACACAAACGTTGTTGTCGGCGATGTTGATCTCGATCTGGGAGATATTATTGTTGAAGAGATCGCCATCCCGGTTTACAGTATTATTGCAGAAGTAAACCATGACGGTAATGCAGAAATAGTCTGGGGAGATCCCAGTGGTACTTTCCCCTCCTACGAAATCTCTTATGATGACGGCACACCCGAAAATGCCACAGGCTGGTATGACAGTGGTAATATGAATGCAATCAAGTTTACTCCATTGGGCTATCCCTGTACAATTGAAACTGGTATGCTGCACATTTATGATGGCAGCTGGCCTGCAGGTACTATTTTAACACCCTTCCAGGCTGCAATTTATGATGATGATGGTGCTGGTGGTCTGCCAGGAACTGAACTTGCCTTAATAGATGTTACGCCTACAGATTATAACTGGGTAGAACTCGATTTTGCCAGTGAAATGGTAACAATTACAGAAGGTGATTTCTATATTGTTCACATTCAAGGTGGTGATTATCCTAATTGTGCTCCAACAGCTATTGATGAGACTGCACCCGTTTATAGAAGTTATTCTCGCTACGTTACAGGTGGTCAAGATTGGGGAACTGCTGGTTATAACGATTTTATGATCAGAGCCATTGTCAGAGGACCTGGTGGAGATCGTCAGATGATTACTCAGAAGAATGAGATCATCAATCTTTCTGACAATGACTTAAAGGGAACAGTAAGTTTAGATAAACCTGTTGTTCATGGCGGTTATGTAGAAGTTGGCAATGCCAATCCTATTAATACTCGAGTACTGGAATCTTATGACCTGTTCCGCTTATTAGATGGTGATCAGGGTGATCCAGGCAGCTGGACAGAAATAGAAACAGCTATTACAGATACCATCTATATAGATACTACCTGGCCGGAAGTAGCACCTGGCGTTTATAGATATGCAGTTGTAGCTATTTACACAAACGGAGTTGAAGCTGCACCTGGATTCTCCAATACAATAGCCCAAAGCATGGATGCTGTTGTAACCATAAATATTACTACCAACTCCGGTGATGATCCTGCTGGAGCAATGGTTGTACTTACTAACCAGGATGAAGATCCTGAACATGTGTACACAATGGCTGCCCCAACTGGCGGTGTAGTTGTGTTCCCGGAAGTCTGGTTAGGGGTTTACGACCTAACTGTAACTTTAGAAAATTTTGCAGCTTTTGAACAAAATGATATCAACATCTTTAATGCTACTACAATTCCGGTTGAACTTATTGAAGAAATAGGAGAACTTGGTGAACTGGTTATCGACTACCTGGGCAATGGAAATGTTCATTTAACCTGGGCTCCACAGGGTGCCAGCAATGTTCTTCTGGTTGATGATGATGGTAGTGCATATCTTGATTTCTCTGACACACAGGCAAATTACATAGCTGTCTTCGATGCCATGGAAATAGATTATGATATCTATGACATAGTGGAAGATGGAGCTGACGGACCTGATGCAGCTTATATGGCAGATTATGATGTAGTTATCTGGGAATGCGGTGAACAATGGTCCTCTAGCCGTACTATTACAGCAACTGATGAAGGAAATCTGGCAGACTATATTGATGGTGGTGGAAAAGTAATCGTAAGTGCTCATGATTATCTTTATGACAGATATCCAGCAGCAGGCGCTTTATCACCGGGACAATTCCCCTACGATTATCTTGGCGTAGCTTCAGCTACTCAGGATTTCTTCACTGTTGGTGTGTCTCAGGGTGGTCCTGCTGCAGCAGATCTTGACGGTGCTGCCGGTTCTTACGTTGACGGGCTTAATATTCAGATTGTTGACATCTTCTCAACCAGAGATGGTGTTTATCTTGATATATTGAACCCCAATGATATGGGTGCTGAATACGCTTCTACTCAGGGTGAGAACGTTGGTGTTCAAACAGCAAATACCATCTTCACGACTGCCGGACTGGGAAGTGTTACTGATGGCGATAATACAGTTCTAGAATGGTTTGAAGCTTCCATTCATAATCTGTTCAACTGTGCTGGCAGATCCTTCTTAGGCTACACTATCACCAGAAATGATGCTGATATAGCCACAGGTGTTATGGAAATGGAATACAATGATGTTGTTACTGAAAATGGCTTGTATGAATATACTGTAACAGGTATCTATACAACCGGTACTACAAACACGATCTCAGCTTCAATTGAAGTTGATGATATTGATGCCAATAACACAATAATTCCAGATGTTACAGCACTTAACGGTAACTATCCTAATCCTTTCAACCCTGTAACCAACATCTCCTTCTCAATCAGTGAACCAGCTAATGTCAGAATTGATATTTACAATATCAGAGGTGAAAAGGTTAAAACACTGGTCAACGAGCATATGGAAGCCAGTAATTATACTTACAGCTGGAATGGAAAAGATGATAATCAGAATTCTGTAGCAAGTGGTGTTTATTTCTACAAGATGGCCGCAGGAAGATACACTTCTACTAAAAAAATGATTCTGATGAAATAGTATGGATCTTGACTGAGATTCATAGAAGTTGCTCAACAAACCCCGCAAATTTGCGGGGTTTGTTGCTTTTATATCTTAATTAAAATCACTGGCTTTATTTCATTTCTTTAGAAAATGATCTGTATTCCGCATTAACACCATCGCTCACTACAATAAATGCTCCATCTCTTCCAGTGATGATCAGGTTATCTCTCAGATGAGAATATGTGTCCAACGTCTGTTGATGAGGAAAATTAAAACGATTCTTCATTGCTGTTGATATAACTGCATATTCGGGAGATATTAATTCAACATACTCGGTTGAACTGGAAGTTTTACTGCCATGATGACCTACTTTCGTCACATCACTATCCAGGAAGCTGGAATATCTGCTAATTAAATAATGTTCTCCTTCCTCCTCCAGATCACCATTGAATAATATTGAAAGTTCACCAAATTCCAATTTTAGCACAATTGACATATTATTTTTATTGGCACTGACATAATCTTTATCAGGATGAAGTATTTTAATTTTAATTTCTCCAAACCTCAAATGAGTAGTGTCTTCAATAGTATAAATTACAGCATTTTCTTCTTCCGCGTGCTGAAATATTTCCGGCCAGATACCTCGAGTCTGGAATTCATCGGTTACCATTAAATTCTTAACTTCCAAATTATGAAACACGTCGTTAATGCCCCCATAGTGGTCGTTATGGGCATGAGTGATAATTAACCAGTCCAATTTTTTTATCCCTTTTTTCTGAAAATAAGGAAGTGCCGATCTTTTAAATGTTCCGGGATCTTTTTCAGTCGGACCGCAATCAATCATAATAACTTCATTATCAGGAGTTTCAATCAGACTGAGATCACCCAGTCCGCAATTGAAAAAAATAACCTGTAATTTATTACTGCCATAATTCCGCCAGGAAAGAAATACAAGCAACAATAAGGTCGAAAATAGTATTATCTTAAATTTTTTGTATGACAATAGAAGCCAGAAACCCGTCAATAATAAAAGATAAAGCAGTAAAACCTGATGAAGAGAAATTGGAATAAAATTGAAATGAAGAGGTAATCCGGAAGCAAATTCACTCCAGTAATTAAAAACCGCTAAGGTAGAATCCAAACTGGAGTGATAAATATTCACCAGAAAAGGGATAGAAGGGATTACTAATAGGATAATGCTCAAGGGTAGAATTATTGATATTAACGGAATTCCCAGAAGATTACCGATTACTCCATTTAGATTGAACTGATTGAAGTTATACAGCGTAATGGGTGACAGAAAAAGACTCAATACTAAAGATACTGTCATTAAAGTTAATATACTGCTAATAAGTATTTTCAATTTCCTATTTCTTATGGGAATTTTATAAATATAACGCGTAAGGAAAGGCATTATGTTCAAAAGAACAAAAACAGCGCAAAAGGACAGGTGCATTCCAACTGAAAACAGCTGATAAGGATTTACCACTGTGATCACAAGCAAACTGGCGAAAAGAATGTTATTGGAACTTACTTTTCTCTGGAGAATTTGAGCGGTAAAATAAAGAGTTATCATGATAACTGCTCTTGAAACTGATGGTGACCAGCTGCAAAGATAACCGTAAAATAACAACAGTGTTATGGTAATTAATCTTAAGAAAATCCTGTGCCGGATGAAGATCTTTATTATGGTAAAAAAAATCACTGTAATTAAGGCAACATGCAAACCGCTAACTGCCAGAATATGACTGAGACCAGCTCGGGTTAAAATGTCACGGATCTCATTCAACTCTGACTTATCGCCAATTAGTATCGCTTTGAGGAAGCCGGTGTTTTCCGGGCATCTCTGTTCAATTCTAATTCGAATAAATTTTCTCAACTCAATGACTAAATAATTCAACCAGTTGATCTTATTGCCGGTAATGGTTACAGGTATTTTTGAAAATCCTGAACCGTGAATTCCTTTAAATTGAAAGTATTCCTTGAAATCTGTAGCAAGAGGATTATTTGAACTTTTTAGGGCGGACAAAACTGCGATTGTATTGATTTTGTCACCATACTTCAGATTCGAATCAAAACTTGAAAACCGTATTTTTCCCTGTACTTGATGATCAGCTATGGATTCTAATTTCAGATCGAAGCTGGATCTGCCGTTTCTAGTCAGGACTTCTGAATTGATCAATCCTGATACCGGTTGAGTGCTCTGTGTGCGGAACTTAAAAAATCTGCTGATGTGATTTTGAGGTTTAAGTTGCAGAACCGATATTCGCAATATGCCCATTAGAATAATTAGAACAAATAGCAGGAAGATCTTATTTTTTCTAAGAAATAATAGGATAAATAAAGTTAAGATAAATGCTGCCAGCGGAATAATAGGGAGTGCCGCATATTTACCAACAGTTAATCCAATTATCCAGCAGAGCGCCGGAAAAACTAAAGGTGATTTCCCCGATGTCATTATTACTGTACCTCAAGTTAGAAAAAATCTGGTTTAACAAGAAATCAAATTAAACTTACTTTAGAATATTTTTATAGTCCTGCTTTACTTTATTATATATATCAACATTTGTTTGAAGAATTGTATCAAGATCGGGAGCATCAATATTGCTTTCATTTTCAATCGTATGAGTGATCAGTTTTGAAAGATCAACAAATCTGATCTTCCGGTTAAGGAAAAGGTCAATCGCGGCCTCATTGGCGGCATTCATAATCGTAGGAAGTAAGCCGCTTTCTATTCCAATCTCCCGTCCAAGAAAATAGAGTGGAAATCTTTCTTTTTCTATTTTGGAAAAGGTCAGTTCAGGTAAGCTGAAAAGATCTGTCTCGGAAATATCTGATGCCAGCCGGTCAGGATAAGTTAAAGCATATAGTATAGGCAATTGCATATCAGGAAAACTCATTTGAGCCAGCAGAGAACCATCAATAAACTTTACAAAAGAGTGAATGATGGACTGAGGATGAATAATTGCGTCTATCTCTGCAATTGGTTTTTTAAATAGCCAGTGGGCTTCAATAACTTCCAATGCTTTATTCATCATTGTGGCTGAGTCAATTGTCACCTTATTTCCCATATTCCAGGTTGGGTGATTTAAAGTATCTTCTAAAGTTATATTGTTGAATTTTTTTAAGGGAAGGTTGAGGAAAGGACCGCCTGAAGCTGTGAGAGTCAGAAAACGGACCTGTTCAAGAGGAGTGGAACTTATCGCTTGAAAAATTGCACTATGTTCGCTATCAACCGGAATAATATTTGAACTGCTTTGCGACAATTCTGACTCAATTAAATGACCCGCCAGTACCAGTGATTCTTTATTTGCCAGAGCCAGATCAATACCTGATCTTATTGTTGTAAGGGATGAAATGAGACCTGCAGATCCTGAAATTGCATTAAGCACCAGATCAATTTCTAATTCAGCTATAAGTTGCTGTAAATCTTCAGAACCTCTATAAAATTTTGAATTTTCCGGAAGACCAGTAATTTTTTCAGCTTGTGTTTTATTAGTTAATACCAGGTTGGGAATATTGAATTCTGCAGCTAAATTAAACAACTCACTATAATTGTTATGGGAAGAGGCTAAGACTATGGTAAATTCATCAGAGTGATTCCTGACAATATTTACGGTTGATCTGCCGACGGAGCCTGTAATTCCCAGGATAGCTATTTTTTTCATAAAATATAGCCCAGGGAAAGACGATGGGAATTTTCCAGCTCAGTATCCAGTTCGATTCCGTAATTGATCATCCATTTTTTGTACTGCAGTAATATTCCTGAAGTCAGATTATCAATATCGTAACCCAGCAGAACATCGACGTAATTGTTGATAACAAGTAGCATCCCCAGGTGGGGATCCATGCTCAGAGGTTTTAAAGAAACACTAGCAGCCTCTTTTCTTCCTTCAGTAAATATTTCCATTCTTAAGAATATTTTGGCATCACTTTTAAAAAATGGCAGCAGAAAAGAATAATTTGCTTCGATGTCAAAACTGGGATTAACAAATTCATGAGTTCCATTAGCCCATAATATGCGGGTAGTGAAAAAATCTCTGATCTTAACACCCAGAAGGCAGTTTTGCCTGATTCTAAAGTAAGCGCTAAGATCTGCACCGAACCCAAATCCTGATTCCTCTGCCAGATTTCTATAAGCTAATTTGGGAGTAAATCCCAGGTTATATTTTCCAACTTTTCGCGCAATTCCAAGATAGAGAACAAGATCGGAGTTATTTACACTTTTATACTTGTAAGGCCTATTCTGAAAAGAAAGTGGCTGCTCCGGGTCAGTCAGTTTTGTTAAAGGAATATCATCTATTCCTATTCTGGTAAGAACTAATGAGAGTTTCTGATCTTTACCCCAGATCGCAGAAAAAGTGTCATAGGTTAGTAAACCCATATATTCTTCAGCGTGAAGCAATTCGAATCTGTTTTCTTTTACTTCATTCAATAAAGCAGCGTTCCAATAGGCAAACCCAAAGGATCCTACATCAGAAACTCCACAGTTTCCCAGAGCAAAATTTCTAACTCCTGCTCCCATCTGGAAAATTTCACCAGCATATTTATCTGCATTTAGATTGGAGATCATGATTGAAAGTATGATCGCTGTCAGTATAATAATTTTCTTCATTTTTAATTTACAATAATTTAACATAATTCCCGACAATTTTTTTCAAATTTCCCCTGGCAAAAGATATGGTTAATTTTGCATCTTTTCCCTTTCCTTCCACATTCAAAATAACACCTTCTCCAAATTTAGCATGTGCAATTTTTTGTCCAACCTTAAAACATTTTTCACTTTCAGTTAAAATGGTCTGCTTGGTTCTTTTGGCTTTTCCGCTTTCCTGGCGGGAAAAACTTGAAAGACTTAGGTCGCTGCTTTCGACCAGAGTATCATCCAGATTGACTAAAAACCTGCTGGGCAATGTTCTGATGATCGCATCATAAACTCGGCGGGAACCTGCGTACGTAAGTTCTACAGTTTTTTTTGCTCGTGTTACGGAGACATAAAGCAATCTTCTTTCCTCTTCCACCTGTTGTTCATTTTCCAGAGAAAGTGCATGAGGAAGCAGGTTTTCTTCCAAGCCCACAATAAACACATGATCGAATTCCAGCCCTTTGGCATTATGCATCGTCATTAACTTAACAGACTCCATTTCTTCATCAACATTATCAAGATCTGTCTGCAGAGATATGTCCTGCAAATAATCTGAAAGCAGCGGAATCTCATTTGAGTGTCGTTTGAATTCATCTGTAAATTCTTCAGCTGCCGCCAGAAATTCCCTGATATTTTCAATCCGGGCCAAATCTTTGGGATCACTTGTACTCTCATAATAACCGATCAGATCGATCTCTTCTAGAATTTCTTTAACAAGCTCATTTACTGGTTTAAGCTTTGATTCTTTTCTCCAATGATTGAACCTGCTATTCAGATCTGCCAATTTAGTGGTTAAACTTTCATTTAAATCAGCCTGTTTAATATTATTCAGAGCTTTCTGTATAGTATAATCCTTCTGGATAGAAAAGTTCAGCAACTTATTAACAGATACTTTTCCTATACCCCGCGGAGGAAAATTGATGATTCTGAACAGACTTTCAGAATCATCCGGATTATTCACAAAGCGCAGGTAGGAAATTATGTCCTTTATTTCTTTACGCTGCAAAAAATTCACTCCGCCGATTATTTGGTAGTTCAATTTCTGCTGAATAAAAATATTCTCCAGGATTCTTGATTGAGCGTTGGTTCTGTAAAGCACAACGCATTCGTTTAGTACACCTCCGTTTTTAACAATCCTGCTGATCTTTCCGGCAATATATTTTGCCTCTTCATTCTCATTTTCCAATTTGGTTAATTTGGGTTTCCGGGAAGTTTTTAATTCAGTCCAGAGCTCTTTGGGATGTCTGTTTTTATTATACTTAATAATATCGTTAGCCAGATCAAGAATAGCAATTGTCGATCGGTAATTTCTTTCCAATTTTATGGTAGTAACATTTTTGTAATCTTCCTTGAAATTAAGAATATTTTTAATGTCGGCTCCCCGCCAGCTGTAGATCGCCTGATCATCATCTCCTACTACACAAAGATTCTGATGATCTTCTGCTATTAGATTAACTATCTTGAATTGTACATAATTTGTATCCTGATATTCATCGATCATGATGTATTTGAACAAATTTTTATATTTTTTTCTGATCTCCTGGTTGCCATGCAGAAGAATGGCTGTATACATTAGAAGATCGTCAAAATCAAGAGAATTATAATTGATAAGTGTTTTCTGATAATTTTTATAGATCTCATATACTGTTTCCGTAAAAAAATTGTGCTCATTAAAATTGAAAAAATCTTCCGGTTTAATTATGGAATTTTTCTGTCTGCTGATAATATTCCTGACCTTATTCAAAGGAAATTTCTTGGGATCAATTTTCAGCTCTTTATAGATCTTCTTCATTAAAGCTTTCTGATCATCATCGTCAAATATTGTAAAATTAGATTTCACAGGTATAAACTGTTCTTCCCGTCTCAGAATTCTGGTACAGACTGAATGAAATGTTCCGATCCACAGGTTTCTTACAGATAAATTCAGAGTTTTTTCCAGTCTTTCTTTTAATTCGCGAGCTGCTTTATTGGTGAAAGTTACGACCAGAATGTTCCAGGGTTTAATTCTCTTTTCACTTATTAGAAAGGCTGTTCTATAAATAACACATCTCGTTTTTCCGCTGCCTGCTCCTGCCAGAACCAGCACAGGTCCCTCAGTTGTTGTAACAACTTTTTGCTGTTGGGAATTTAATTCAGTTTGAAATTGCATTTAAAAATTAGATCTTACCGGATCGTTTATTATTACGAATTGGACGGATATAGGGAAGTTATTGCCCAGACACCTAGAAAAAAGGGATGCCGACGATAATGAATTATAGCTGTATTTCTTTTTCTTCATCGGCAAAATCATATCTTTCCCGGGATATAAGGGGCAGCAGTTTTTTCATCGCATCAGACAATCCATGATTTATTATAAATCTGAACCTATGGTCCTTAATATTTTGTTCAAGTTCTTCGTAAATGGGATGCACAGAATCAAGAATAACCAGATCACCTTCCCCTAAATTATTTTTAACAAAATCAAGGGTATTAACGTCGGAAGTATAGATCATTTTTTTATCTTTTTCGGTAATAATAAAGGAATAGGAGAGCATTTTGTTTTTTAAATCCTGTTCTTTGACCAATTTCTTATATTTATGCAGGTGATCATTTTTTAGCGGTATCAAATAATTCAGATCAAGATCTTGAATATTTTTTATCTGTATTTTAAAGGGCAGTATTTGTTTGAAGAGGTAGAACATTTCCAGCGTTTTAGCAAATTCATCTTCCTGCTCAGGTAAAAAAATCTGCAATTCACTTTTTCTTTCATTCAGCTTGAACATCAACAACACTTGATAAATTCCACTGATATGATCAGGATGCATATGGCTTATAATAATAGAATCGATTTTATCTTTATCAAGTTTGTATTTCAGTAACTGCTGTGAAGCCCCTTCTCCGCAATCAAATAAAATATTTCTATCATGAGTTAAACACCAGATACAGGCATGATTTTTTCCTGAAACAGGTTTTCCGGGAGCTGATCCCAAAATCCTTATTTTCAAGCTTTATCCTCATTGTTCTTGAGTTGATTTTCGGGAATAATTATTGGTATCTGATCCAGTTTTCGACCAAAGAAAAGAAATATCAAAGCAAATAAAACAGTTGCTATGATCAACAGTTTATCAGATCCCATCATAAAAACTATTATTGTAACAAGTACAATTATAATATTGATCAGATAAATAATAAATGCTGTTATTCTAGGAGAACCGAGAGCTGTTCCAATCCTGTGGGTTGTATGGTCTTTCCCTCCCTGACTGATCTTTCTGCCGTCCCTTTTTCTGGTGAAACTCACTAGAGATATGTCAAATATGGCATAACTTAACAGCAGCACAGGCAGCAGATAATAAAGATCATTATTCATACTTCTAACTGCCAGCTTGCCACATAAAATTCCCAGACTGGAAAGGAAGTAGCCAATGAACATACTTCCAGCATCTCCCAGAAAGATCTTTGCTGGATTGAAATTGTAAGGAAGAAACCCTAAAACAGATCCGGCAAATACTAAAGATAACAAAGATATATAATCAGCATCAGCAGAAAAACCTGTATTTTTACTCAGAAAACTGAAAGCATAAAAACCAAGTGCCAGAATGCCTGACATTCCCGTAATGATGCCATCCATATTATCAAGAAAATTCATGGCATTCATCAATCCAACCATCCAGAGAGTCAATATAGGCAAGGTTATATAAAAAGGACCTAGTAAACTTATTAAATTATTAGAAAAAAGAAAGATCAGGCAAGAGCTCATCTGTCCTATTAATTTGAGGTAAGGATTCATCCCGAATCTATCATCTATAACACCGACTGCAACAATTATTAACGCTGCTGCAAGATAACCAATTATATCTAAGTTTAGAACATGTTGTTTGGTTAATATCAGGTAACAGACCATTATCAGAAACCCTGCAAATACCGCAATACCACCCAAAAGAGGTATAGCTTTAATGTGCATTTTTCTGGAATTGGGATTATCCAGAAAATTTATTTTCCAGGCAAATTTTATGATAAAGGGAGTTATTGTATAAACCGAAAAAAAAGATAAAATAAAAACGGTCATGCAGGTATAAATTATATTCATTTTTCCTCAAAATTTTATTAACAACTAATATTCTTTGTTTTCGTCATCAGCTTTTTTGTCAATTGATTTTGCTGATCCGGAATTATAGTTTAGCTCTATTTGAAGATGATCAATCTAAAGCAAAATCTATTGACAGATTCATATTTTCCAGCAGCTTAACCTGAGAGGTATTGATGAGAATATTTAAAAATAAGAAAGCTGAACATAATTATTTCTTAACGCAGAAATTCGAAGCTGGCATTGTCCTTAAGGGTTCTGAGGTTAAATCTATCAGAGCGGGAAAGATTAACTTCAAAGATAGTTATGCCCGGGCAGAAAATGGTGAGATCTGGCTATTTAATTTACATATCAGTGCTTATGATACTGCCAGCTATAATAACCATGATCCGGAAAGACCGAGGAAACTTTTGTTCAATAGGAAAGAAATACGTAAGTTAATAACTAAAATGGAAGAGCGCGGTTTTACACTTATTCCGGAAGATCTTTATATTAACGAAAAAGGCATTGTTAAGCTTACGATTGCTTTGGCAAAAGGGAAAAGAAAGTACGATAAACGTACTGATCTCCAGAAAAAAACTGAACTCAGGGATTCGGAAATAGCTATAAAATACCAAGATTCATAAAATTAATTTTAAAAAAAATTGTATTAAAAAAAACCAGGAATAAGAAAATTAACGGAATGTTTTCAGGCGAACATATTCTACTGGCAGTATCCGGTTATTGACGAAAGCAGAAAAATATTACAAAAAAAAAGGAACCTTTAACAGGTTCCTTTCTATAATTTAATACCTTTTGCGCTCTTTTACGCGTGCTGCTTTACCTTTTGCATTTCTCAAATAGAACAATTTAGCACGACGTACACGTCCAAATCTAACTACATCAATCTTCTGGATATTGGGCGAATTCAGGGGAAATATCCTTTCCACTCCGATCCCATTGCTTATTTTTCTAACTGTAAAGGTCTGAGAGATCTGAGCTCCTTTTTTCTGGATCACAATTCCCTGAAAAACCTGAATTCTCTCTTTGGCTCCTTCTTTGATCTTATAATGTACTTTAATTGTGTCGCCAACTCTGAATTCAGTCAAATCCTGTCTGATTTGATCTTTACCAATTTCTTGAACAATATCCATCTTTCCTCCTTTATTTATCGGAAGATAACCTGTCCAATACAATTGCTGCAGCACTTCTTACTGAAAGGTGATTGTAATTATCACCTTTTACGGGTTCTAATATATGGTCAGCCATTTCATGAACTTCTCTGGTTAAACCATTCCCCGTGCCGAATAATAAAAAGATCGGACCTTTAATCTGATAAGCGTTCTGAAAAGAAATTTGCTTATCCATCTGAGCAGCAGTTGTTGTAATAATAGCAGGACATTCTTCTTCCTGAATTTTAATCTGTTGAGTTGCAGATTCTATTGAATCGGCATAAGAAACCAGGTTAAGGGCATTTACCCGGTCACTATTATATTTTCCAGCTATTTCACTTTCCCAGAATTTCAAGATTCTGTTCAATATCTTCTGTTGGGTTGGATAAGGATTAATTACATAAAATCTTGCTACTCCGAAAGTTTTACAGCTTCTGGATATGTCGTGGATATCCAGATTAGTTATGGAAGTTGTTACTATTTCGTTGAATTTATTATAGACTGGATAGTGTACAAGGCCAACATAAAGATTATTTTTTCTTTTCATTTTCAATAAATTTTTTATACAAATCTGGTCTTATTTTTTGGGTAATTTCCCTGGCTCGTTCCAGTCTCCATTCAGCAATCCTGGCATGATTTCCGGAAAGCAGTACTTCCGGAACTGTTAAGCCTTTGAATTCAGGAGGTCTGGTATAATGCGGACAACCCAGTAGATATTTCTGGTGGGAATCGCTCATGGCAGAATCTATATCGCTAAGAACTCCTTCCTGCAACCTGGCTACAGCATCAATAAAAACCATAGCTGGAATCTCGCCTCCGGAAAGTACATAATCACCGATAGAAATTTCATCTGTAACAACCAATTCCCTTACTCTCTGATCTATTTCTTTATAATGTCCACAAAGCAAAATGATCTTTTCCGATTTACAGTACTCGTTCACCAAGTCCTGATCTAACAATCTTCCCTGGGGAGTAAAATAGATAACGGGAGTATTTTTTGCGGTTTTTACAGCTTGTACTGCTTCAAAAATAGGCTCAGGTTTCATTATCATTCCAGCACCGCCGCCATAGGGATAATCATCGGTTGTTTTATGTTTATCATGGGCAAAATCTCTGATATTTGTTATCTTTACATCAATAGCCCCATTATTTACAGCTATTCCTATCATACTTTCTGTCAGAAAATTACTAAATAAAGCGGGGAAGAGGGTCAATATGTCAATTTTCATAGTTTTAGAAGATCCTCAATATTAGTAACAAATATCTTACTATTGTCAGAATTAATTACAAATCTATCAACATAGGGGATCATAATTTCTTTGCCATCATTCAATTCAACGACTAATATGTCATGGGCATTGTTGTTAAAAATTTCGATAAGGGTACCAATTTTTTTATGTTGATAGAATATTTCCATTATTCCGGGGAGGATCAAACCGCTTTTTGTTCTGAGTTCATCGATATCATCCTGAGATAAAGCCAGTTTAACATCTGCTGAGTTAATAATTTCTGAGACCATATCAGATTCAATAATCTTAATCTTATCCTTGTTATCAGGAGAAAACTCAACATCCACAAATCTCACTCTATGATCTTTAAAGATCAAAAAAATTTCTTTAAGAGAATTAAATTCCTGAGGTAATTCCAGGTATCTTTTAAAGCCAATGAATCCGTTTTTATCTAGTGATTTACCCAGGCATCCAATACTTATAAGTTCATCAACTTGCATTTACTCGATTATTTCGAGTACAGCTCTTTTGCCTTGTCTTGCTGAGACAGCGTTCATCAGTGTTCTGATAGCACTTGCGGTTCTACCTCTTTTACCGATAACTTTACCGATATCGCTTTTAGCTGCACGCAATTCGTAAATGGTTATTTTATCTCCAGCTACTTCTTTTATATCAATTGCGCTGGGATCATCAACTAATGCTTTTACTACAAATTCAATCAGTTCTTTCATCACAAGCTCCTTTTATTCTTACTGTTTATCGGCTTCAGATTTAGTTTCGTTTTTTTCTTCAGTAGATTCTTCAGTGGATTCAGCTAATTTTTCTTTCTCATCAGTTTCATTTTCTTCAGATTTATCAGCTGCAATTTTCTCTTCTTTCTGTTCTTCAGCTATTTTTTCAGTTTTAACGGTAGCTTTTTCTACTTTCTCTTCTTTAACCGGCTCGGTTTGTTCAGCAACCAACTCTGCAGTTTCTTCAATTACTTTTTCTTTTTTTGTTTCAACTTTTTCTTTTTTTACCTTTTCCGGTTTATCTACTTCTTTAATTCCCATCCTAATATTATGCCATTTCTCTATGATACCTGCCTGTTTGAAGAGTGATCGGACAGTTTCGGAAGGTTGAGCTCCCACCTTAAGCCAATTGATGCATTTATCAATATCAACTTTCAAGGTAAAAGGATCAGTCTTGGGATCATAATACCCCAGAGATTCTAAATATTTCCCGTCTCTTTTTTTGCGGGAATCAACAGCAACAATTCTGTAAAAGGGTTTGTTTATTGCACCCATTCTTTTTAGTCTCAGTTTAACCATTACAACTCCTTATTTTTGCGCATAATATTTTTTTAATAAAAAGGATTAATTTTTTTTTCACTGTTTATCGTCAAGCATAATTTTCAAAAGGGTAACATCTTGCCTTTCATAAACTTAGGATTATTAAAGTTCTTCATCATTTTCTTCATTTGTTCAAATTGTTTCAGCAGTCTGTTCACTTTTTGAATAGAGGTACCACTTCCCTTTGCAATTCTAGTTCTTCTGCTGCCGTTAATCAGCAGCGGTTTTTCTCTTTCTCCAGGGGTCATGGAAAAAATAATAGCTTCAATATGGCGAATCTCTTTTTCATCAACTTTCAAGCCTTTCAGGGCTTTTCCGCCAATACCTGGCATCATACCCAATAAATTTTCAAGGGGGCCCATCTTTTGGATTTGCTGTAATTGAGCTAAGAAATCGGTAAAAGTGAATTGATTTTTAGCCAATTTTTTTGCCATTTTTTCAGTTTCTGCTTTATCAAAACTGGCTTCAGCTTTCTCGATCAAACTCAGCATATCACCCATGCCAAGAATTCTGCCGGCCATTCTTTGAGGATGGAATTCCTCTAGATCACTTATCTTTTCACCTGTTCCTATAAAGATCACCGGTTTTCCGGTAACTGCTTTTATAGAAAGTGCTGCTCCACCCCTGGCATCACTGTCCATCTTGGTTAAAATTACTCCACTGAATTCCAGTTGATCGTTAAACTCTCTGGCTATATTAACGGCATCCTGGCCTGTCATGGCATCGGCAACAAAAAATATATAATCGGGTTTGATCAGGTTTTTCAGATTTCTCAATTCGGCCATTAATACGTCATCAATATGAAGTCTTCCGGCTGTATCAAATATTAATAGATTGGCATCAATATTAACCGCTTCTTTCAATGCTTTTTTAGCTATTTTATTAACATTTTTCTGTTTGTGATCGGCAATAACCGGTATATCTAATTGTTTTGCCAGAACTTCCAGCTGGTGTATGGCCGCAGGCCTGTAAATATCGCAGGCAACGAGAGCGGGTTTCAAATTATTTTTTCTGAGTTTGGAAGCTAATTTGGCACAATTTGTAGTTTTACCTGATCCCTGAAGACCGATAAGCATTATTTTATTAAGGCGATTTTCGGGTAATTTAACTGCAAAATTTTCCCTGCCCATAAGGTCTATCAATTGTTCATGAACAATTTTTACAACCTGATGACCAGGCGTGAGACTTTTCATTACTTCTGAGCCTATAGCTCGTTTACTGACTTCTTCAATAAAATTCTTAACTATCTTAAAGTTTACATCCGCTTCCAGAAGTGCTCTACGCACTTCACGCAGTGAATCCTGAATGTTTTTTTCAGTTAATTTGCCGTGACCTTTAAGTTTTTTGAAGATTGCATCAAATCTTTCGGAGAGACTATCGAACATTTCGGTTCCTTAGACTATTTACCTGTTGTGAATAATTTTTTTTATTAAAAATGTAGGAACCTGCAACCAAAATATTTACTCCTTTAGCAATCAATTCCGGGGCATTAAGATTATTCACTCCTCCATCAACTTCAATTTCCAGCTGAGGATTCTTTCGGGCTGCTGTTTCTTTTAATTTCGTGATCTTATCATAAACCAGAGGTAAAAAGTTCTGTCCTCCGAATCCGGGATTTACACTCATGATCAGCACAAAATCTAGTTCTTCTAAAATAGGAAAAATAGTTGAAACGGCAGTGGCAGGATTCAATGCTACCCCTGCTTTAACATTATAATCTTTTAAAATTCTGATCTGTCTATGAAGGTGAAAAACGGTTTCTTGTTGGATAGAAACATAATCTATGCCCAATTTACCTAATTTCTCCAGGTACAATTCAGGATTGGTAACCATCAAGTGCACATCAACAGGAATTTTGGCAGTTTTTTTAATTTTTTCAATAATTGGAAGTCCAAAAGTTAAATTCGGGACAAAATGGCCATCCATAACATCCAAGTGCAATATATCTGCGCCGGAATTCTGAATTTCAATTATTTCCTTTTCCAGATTCAGAAAATCTGCTGATAAAATTGAAGGAGCTATTTTAACATTTTCATTTTTCATTATTTGCCCAATCCAATGAAAATATAATATTCTTAAGCTGGATATTGTATTTTCTTTTTACATCTTTTATAATCTCAGATTTGCGCAGTACTAATTCCTGCATCCAGATATTATTTTTAACGGAAACAAACAGGATATTTTTTTCCAGTTTTCTTAAACTTGTTCTTTCTGCCAGAAGTTCTCCCAGCAGCATTTTCCAGCCAAATGCCAAAATAACCAGTTCTTTGTATTTTGATCCTGCCAAAGAGAAAGTAAGATCATGCAGGGTTTTTCCTGCTGGAATAAAATTCATTTAAACCGATTGAATTATTCTTTTGCAGAAAAAAGTGAGAAACCCCACCAGGAAAAAACAGCGATAAGCACAGCTGCGTAATAAGCCATTCCCAGGGCATTGTAACTGCTATCATAGGAAATCATCAATAATGCCGGAACAGCTGAAATTATAATCAGGATCAAGTAACCCAGCAATCTTGTAAGCTTAGTTTTACTTTTACTGTTGTTGATCATGGTAACAGCCAGAACACC
This sequence comes from Candidatus Cloacimonas sp. SDB, assembly GCA_001412425.1. Lineage (GTDB taxonomy): Bacteria > Cloacimonadota > Cloacimonadia > Cloacimonadales > TCS61 > SDB. The sequence goes on along the minus strand of LKUH01000337.1, from coordinate 199 downwards.
CAGTGCAATTAATATTATCGTTATCAGGAAGATCAGCAAATAGGTCAGAAAGGGGAAATTAGCTGTTCTGAAAACAAAATGGGGAGTAAAGAGAGCAAATAACAGGATAATGATGCCAGCGATTTTTTTTATCAGGTTTATTGTTTTGAAATTTATAGTCTGGTGTTCCTGATGTTTTTTGATATACAAATAAGTCAGG
>LKUH01000336.1 GCA_001412425.1 Candidatus Cloacimonas sp. SDB | reverse complement strand
CCATGATGAAAGAGCAAATAAAAAAAGACTGGGTGGCTAAATTGGGAGCATTACTCTCATTTCCGGTTTATACTTACCTAAAAAACAAACTTGATCATACAGAATATGGTGGCGCATTATTGGTGGGTTTAAATAATATTTCTGTTGTATCACACGGAAGAGCTAACGGTTTAGCAATAAAAAATGCTATCAAGGTAGCAGCCAGAATAGCCGAATCAGGTTTTATTGAACACACAAAAGAGTATTATGAAGGAAACTAATTATGGCAGCACCCTATAACGCAAAAATTTCGGGTACAGGAATGTACGTTCCCGATAAAATCTTAAATAATTTTGATCTGGAAAAGATCGTTGATACTTCTGATGAATGGATTAGAACCCGCACTGGAATGTTTGAAAGGCACATCGCTTCTGAGAATGAAGCAGCATCAGATCTGGCCTATAATGCCGCAGTGCTCGCTTTGGAAAATGCGAATCTGAAAGCGAAGAATATCGACATGATTATTGTCGGATCAATTTCAGGTGATCATCCTTTCCCTTCAACAGCTTGCATTCTGCAGTCAAAATTCGGAATTAAAAATTTCCCCGCATTTGACATATCAGCAGGTTGTACCGGTTGGATTTATGCTGCAAATATAGCTAAACAATACATAGAAAATGGAGCTGCTGAAAATATTCTTGTGATTGGGGTAGAGATTCTTAGTAAAATTACCAACTGGAAAGACAGAAACACCTGCGTTCTTTTCGGTGACGGCGCTGGTGCAACAATTATTTCAAGAGCAGATTATTCAGATATTTCCAGATTTATTGATGCCGAAATCTCCGCTGATGGATCCAGTTACGATCTTCTGATTCAGGAAGCAGGTGGTTCAAGAATGCCCGCTTCCAGGCAATCGGTTAAAGATAATCTGCACACTGTTTATATGGAGGGAAACAAAATCTTCAAATTAGCTGTCAGATCAATGTATTCCGCCTGTGATACAGTTCTGAAAAGAAATCATCTTGATGCAAAATCAATAGACTGGCTCATAACGCATCAAGCTAATCTCAGAATTATAGAATCCCTGGGTAAAAAACTGCATATTGATGAAAATAAAGTTATTGTTAATATTGAAAAATACGGCAATACATCCGCTGCCACAATTCCGATTGCCCTGGATGAAGCGTTAAGAAATGGCAAGATCCGCAGAGGAGATCTGGTTCTAATGGCATCATTTGGAGCAGGATTGACTTCCGGAAGTCTATTAATAAGAGCTTAGTGTAGATATGAAAAAGACCGCATTTATTTTCCCCGGACAGGGTGCTCAATATGTGGGGATGGCAATTGATTTCATTGAAAAACAGCCCGACTACCTCCAATATTTGATCGATTTTGAGCATAAAACCGGTATAAATCTGTACAATATCATGAAACAGGGACCAGAAGAACTATTAAAAGAGACTCCTTTTACACAACCTGCAATATTGTTTCACAGTATAATTGCCTGGAAAACTTTCAGCGAACGAATAGATCTGAAACCTGACTTTGTCGCCGGGCATTCTCTGGGAGAATTTTCTGCCCTGGTTGTTAATGGGGTGTTAGATTTCCAGGCAGCACTTTACCTGGTACATAAACGTGGTCATTTCATGATTAAGGCAAATGAGGGGAAACCCTATGCCATGTCTGCAATAATTGGTCTGACTCCGGAAGAAGTCCTTACTATTTGTACAGAAGCTTCTAAAACAGATATTGTGATCGCTGCTAATTTTAATACTCCGGTTCAAACAGTAATCTCAGGCTCCCAAAAAGGTGTAGAAAAAGCAGTTAAACTGGCAATTGAAGCAGGAGCAAAACGCACTGTACCATTAACAGTTGGCGGTCCCTTTCATTCTCCTTTAATGGAAAAAGCCAGTCTCTGGTTATCTGCAGAAATGAGTAAAATGAACTTCAGAGATGCTGATATTCCCTTGATTTCTAATGTAAATGCGAGACCGGAGAGAAATCCAGAAAAAATTAAACAGAATTTATCCAGGCAAGTAACTTCATCTGTGTTATGGTTAGACACAATAAACTATTTGATCTCTGAAAAAGTAGAACAGTTTATTGAATTTGGCCCTCGGAACGTATTAGCTGGAATGCTGAAAAAAATAGATAGAAAAATATCAGTTTACAGTATTGACAAATATGAAGATATTGGTGCAATAATAGAAATTTTGGAGAAACAATGAGGCGATTTGACGGTAAGGTAGCCATTATTACAGGAGCGGCAAGAGGAATAGGATTTTCCATTGCTGAAGCATTTGCCAGTGCGGGCGCAACAACAGTCATTATAGATATATCAGAAAAATCAGTTCAGGAAGCTGTAAGAAAATTGCAATCCTTTGAGTATAAAGTTATAGGTTTTAATGCAGATGTAACAGATGGAAATAGAATTGATGAGATTTTTAAAGAAATTACAGCCAGGTATGGACATATTGATATCCTGATAAATAATGCCGGTATCACCCGCGATAGTTTATTAATGAAGATGAAGGAAGAAGATTGGGATATAGTCCTTAATGTAAACCTGAAGGGCACCTTTATCTGCACTCAGAAGATAAGTAGAATTTTACTGAAACAAAAAAAAGGTGTAATTATAAATATCACTTCAATCATTGGTTTAATGGGAAATGTCGGACAGGCTAATTATGCTGCATCTAAAGGTGGCATAATCGCTTTGACCAAATCCTCGGCTAAGGAATTTGGCTCAAGAAATATAAGAGTTAATGCTATAGCTCCGGGTTTTATTGAAACAGAAATGACTAAAGTACTCCCGGAAGAAATTGTAATAAAATATTTAGACGCAATACCATTAAAAAGAATGGGAAGAACAAAGAGCATTTCAGATCTATGTCTGTTTCTAGCTTCAGAAGAAGCTGATTATATAACAGGACAAACAATCCAGGTTGATGGTGGATTATTAATGTAAAAAAAAAACAAAAATTAGGAGGAAATAATGGATGTAATTGCAAAAGTTAAAGAGATTATTGTTGAAGAACTCGGTGTTGAAGATAACGAAGTTACTATGGAAGCAAGTTTCATAGAAGATCTCGGAGCCGATTCACTTGATACTGTAGAATTGATCATGAAATTTGAAGAGGAATTTGACATCGATATCGCTGATGAAGATGCTGAGAAATTGACCACCGTTGGAAAAGCTGTAGAATATTTGAAAACAAAATTAGCCTGATTGAGCTAGTATTTAGGTGAAACTTATTATTCTAGTTTCACCTAAATTTTTTAATACAGCAATTAAGAGGTACTTAATGGGAAAAAAGAGAGTTGTCATTACTGGTTTAGGTACAATAAATTCTATAGGACATAATGTTAACGAAACCTGGGAAAATCTTCTTAAAGGTAAATCGGGTATAGATCGGATTAAAAACTTTGAATTAACAGATGAATTCAGCAGCCAGATTGCTGGAGAAGTAAAAGATTTTGATGTAACGGATTACCTTGATAAAAAAAGAGCTAAAAAACTCGATAGATATTCTCAATTTGCTCTAATTGCCTCCTACGAGGCATATAATGATTCCGGTTTGTGTAATTTCGATTTCGATCACTTCAGGGCAGGTGCTATAATATCTTCAGGTATCGGGGGAATGAAAACTTTTGAAGATGAAGCCAGAAAAATGGTTGAAAAAGGACCTAAAAGAATAAGCCCTTTCTTTATCCCTAAAATGATCTCTAATATCGCTTCTGCTGAGGTAGCAATAGAATTTGATTTAAAATCGGTTAATTTTTGCATAACCTCTGCCTGTGCTTCAGCAAATCATGCTATTGGAACAGCATTCCGCTCAATTCAATACGGAGATGCTGATATAATTTTCAGCGGGGGCTCAGAAGCCTCTGTCACTCCTCTGGCTTTAGCAGGATTTTCTGCTATGAAAGCCTTAAGCACTAGAAATGATGAACCAGAAAAAGCCTGCAGACCCTTTGATGTAGAAAGAGACGGATTTATCATGGCAGAAGGGGCAGGAATAATTGTTCTGGAAGAATTAGAACATGCTTTAAAAAGAAATGCTAGAATATATGCTGAAATCGTTGGGTATGGAGCTACTTGTGATGCATATCATATTACTGCCCCAGCTGAAAATGGTGAAGGCGGAGCAAGAGCAATGCTGCAGGCAATTGCAGATGCCGGCATAAAACCTGAAAACATTGATTATATTAATGCTCACGGCACTTCTACACCACTGAACGATCCCAATGAAGCAATAGCAATTAAATCAGTCTTCGGTGCTCATGCCTATGAAGTGAAAATTAATTCCACTAAATCAATGATTGGACATACATTAGGAGCCGCTGCTGCTATTGAAGCAATAACCTGCTGTAAATCAATTGAAAACGGACTGATTCATTCAACTCAAAATCTGGAAAATCCAGACCCTAACTGTAATCTTAACTTTGCGTCTGACAAAAATATTGAACTGAATATTGATTATGCCCTGAGTAATTCTCTCGGTTTCGGTGGGCATAACGGAGTTCTGGTTTTCCGTAAATATCAGAAATAAGATGAAATTATTTCTTATCATTTTAAAATTTTGAAAACTATTATCAGTAAATTATTCACGAATCTAAATAATCTGTCGAAAATTGGACTTCAGGACTTCTCTGAAATACAGAAAGTGATCAATTACAAGTTTAAGCATCCTGAACTTTTATCAGCAGCACTTTCACATACCTCCTTATCTTCACCAAATGTTAATGCAACCACTTATGAAAGAATGGAATTCCTGGGTGATTCTATTCTGGGACTGGTTGCAGCAGAAGAGCTTTTTCATATGTTTCCCAATCATACTGAAGGACAACTTTCAAAACTAAAAGCTAAGATCGTTTCCAAAAAATATCTTTCCCTTAAAGCCAAAGAGATCTCCCTGGGAAATCATATCAGATTGAGTTCTGAAGCCGAAAACTCGGGGGGCAGAAATTCAAATTCCATTCTGACAGATTCAATGGAATCACTGATTTGCGCTCTTTATCTTGATAATGGATATTATACCGCGAAAGAATTTATTAGGAATTTTATTATCAAAGATTTTCATAAAGAGATCTCTAGTAGAAATCTTACCGATTTTAAGAGTAAACTGCAGGAATTAACCCAGGCCAGATATCAGAAAACTCCCAGCTATATCATAATTGATGAGTCAGGCCCTGAACATGAAAAGATCTTTAGTGTTGAAGTTTTTATTAACGATCAGAAAGTAGGATTCGGTAAAGGTTCCAATAAAAAGGAAGCTCAGCAGAATGCAGCCCGTGAAGCATTCCAGGAAATATCCAAACAGCGGACATGAAGATCCTTCCCATATTTCTTCCTCAAAAAGGCTGCCCCTTTAAATGTGTTTATTGTAACCAGAACCTAATTACAAAAGCAGCAGAAACTGATCTTCAACATATTCAATTTCTTATTGATCAATTTTGCCAATTTAATTATTCTGAAGATAAAGAAATTGCTTTTTATGGCGGTACTTTTACTAATCTGGAAGAAAAATTAATCAAAAAATTATTTCAAATAGCTGAACCCCATATCAATGCCAACACAGGTATAAGAATTTCTACCCGACCCGATTTTATTTTCACCGGACAATTGCAGAAGTTGAAAACCAGAGGATTACGAACTGTCGAGCTTGGAATCCAGAGTTTTTCTGATAAAGTACTTGCTGCATCTGGCCGCAACTACTCAAAAGATACTGCTCAGTCAGCCTGTAGAATTATCAGTTCCTGCAATTTAGCCCTGGGTATTCAATTAATGCCCGGACTTCCTGGATCTGATGCTGCAAGCATTAAGGAAAGCATAACCTCTGTGCTGGTATTAAAACCTGAATTCGTGAGGATCTATCCGACTGTTGTGTTAAAAAATACGGCATTGGAAAGATGGTTTAATTCCGGAAAATATTTACCTCTATCCCTGGAAAAAGCAGTTGAAATAACGGCTGAAATGATAGAGATTTTCCAGAAAAATAAGATCAAGGTTATTAAATCCGGACTGCATTCCGACATAGAAAAACAGAATATTATTGCAGGACCTTACCATGAATCTTTTGGTGAGTTGGTAAGAATGAATTTATTGTTTAAGAAAATCATTGCAAATTATCCTAAATCCAAAACATTCGTTATTTCTGAATCTGATATTTCATTATTCAGAGGTTTTAAACAAAAATTGATCAAAAGATTAAAAGCTGAATATCAAATGGAGACGATACCTGTGATAGTTGATCCGAACATTAGTAAAGGAAATATTTCTTTTACTGATCAAACTCCGCAACAACGCTGGTGATCATGATATATTTTATTAGTATTATCGTAATAGTTTTAACAATTTTTTTCTATAGAAATACTGTTCCCCAGATCGATAAATCTAAAAGAACCCTGCTTGTATTTTTAAGAAGTTCCAGCCTGATAATTATCTTGATCTTATTGTTAAATCCAATCTTATATTTAGTCCGGTCCGAACTTAACAAACCAGAGATAATCATTTTGAATGATGTCTCGGACAGTATGTTTCTGATTAGTGCAGATTCAACAAAAATCGATCGTTTAATATCTTTTAAACGTTCATTGCTGGAGAAATACTCATCCGGTGATTACAAAATTCTTAACTACGATTTTGCTGCAGGTTTAAAAGGAAATTCTTCCAATACATTTTTAATCAAGACTCTGGAAGATTTATTAAAAACACATAAAACTCAAAATATTGATGAGATCTTTTTGTTCTCCGACGGGTGGCTGCATGATGAGAGCATGAATGCGTTGAAAAATCTGGAAATTCCTATTTCCACTTTTTATCCTGATTATGTAAGTACGGAATTTGACCTTGAAATTAAAACGCTGAAATTCAATCGAACTTTCTTCCAGGATGAACTTAATACTATAATTGTAGACCTGGCAGCAGAAAACTACTCGGGAAAAGCAAAGCTCAATTTTTTTGTCGAAAACCAGCTGATAAGTTCAAAGAATATTGATTTCAGTGAGAGTAATTTTCAGCAGGTTTTTTTCGAACATAGTTTTAACAATACCGGCCTTTACCCTATCGAATTCAGTCTGATTCCGGAAATAGAAAATGAAATTAATACAGCAAATAACTTCTATCCCTCTGCCATAAATGTTCTTAAGGAAAAATCTAAAATTCTGATAATCTCTGATAAATTGACCTGGGATGTGAAATTCCAGCAGGAAGCATTAAAAAGGAACCAGCGCTGGAAAACTGAATTTCTCCTGAAACAGAATATTCTAAAATCTAAAAACAAAAATGTTGATCTTGAAGATCAAATCCAGAATACAGATGTGGTAATTCTAATTAATAATAGTGCTCTTCATCTTACTGCCGAAGAGGGAGTGCTAATTCAAAATCATTTGAATCGAGGTGGCGGTTTGTTCCTTCAAGGCCGGATTTTGCAGGAACTGGAAAACATCATTCCTGCTACAGATGCTGGCATTAATCGCATTTTTTCCGGGAACCTCCTTTTTACGAAAGAAAGCAGTAAATACGAATCCTTCAATTTTCCGGAATCCAATATTAGTAAAGATATTCCACCCGTAAGATATTTTTATGTAAATTCAAAACTGCAATCCGAGATCCTGGCTGAAATAAATAATGAAAACCGCTCCGCAGCAATTCTCTTCAGTGAATTCAATCAAGGTAAAATCCTTTATTTTACGTTTCTGGACCTCTGGAAATGGCAAATGAGGGAAAATGACAGTTATTATCAGAATTTTATAAGTGATTTATGTGACTGGCTGGGACAGTCACAAACTAACAGATTTATATCTTTCACAAATAAAAACAGTTATTTCACGGGAGAAACTATCCGCATAGATCTTCAAGCGTTTGATGAAAAACTTAATGTTATTACTAATCTTAATGCAAAACTGACTTTAACCAATAAGAATAATGAACTGATAGAAGAACAATATATGAACTCCGGTGAAGATGGCTATTTCTTAGACTTAACTGATCTTCCGGCTGATGAATATTCTTACACCATAATCGATGAAGAACGTTCTCAGCAAACTTCGGGTAAATTTATCGTTACTGAAGATAACCCTGAGAACAGAGATAAAGATTTCAACACCCCTCTTCTGGCTTTTATTTCAGAGATCAGCGGAGGACATATGTACTCTCAAGATAAACTTGAGTCTTTGTCTGTTCCCCAAGCAGAAATCAACCGCACTGAATTTAAAATTGAGCTACCGGTTTATAAAAAATGGTACCTTATCGCATTTTTCCTGATCTCTTTTTGCCTGGAGATATTTTTAAGAAAAAGATGGGGTTTACTCTAGTTTTATTTCAAAAGCAGCCTGCCTGATCCATTTTTATTTTTGTAATTCATTCACAATGCTAAAAAAAATACAACTCTTCTTAATATTTTAGTAAAAAAATTTATAATATCTTGATTTTTCTGGATTTAGTGAAAAAA
>LKUH01000335.1 GCA_001412425.1 Candidatus Cloacimonas sp. SDB | reverse complement strand
AACAGACGAACAGTACAGGCTGGCTTTATATTTATAAACTAAATAAACCCAAAAACAGGGACGCCTATAATAGTGTCCCTGTTATTTTATGCTGGTGGCTAAACTCCTGTTTAGCCACCATAATTCAGCAGGTCAGATTTTTTCTTTAGATTGCTAAACAGGAGTTTGGCAACCAGCTCAACCAGTTTAAAAAGTTTAGCTACCAGCGCATCAATTCAGGATAAATTTACTATTATTTAAAATTACTTTAAAAGCAGCATTTTACTTCTGATTGTCGCATTCTTTAATTTCAATTTTGAGAAATAAATCCCACTGGAAACTGATTTACCATAAGAATCTATTCCGCTCCATTCGATTTCATGTTTTCCAGGTCTTACAAACTCATTTACCAATTTTATTATTTCCTGTCCTTTAATGTTATAAATTGTTAGTTCAGCATTTGTTTCTTCACTAACGTAAAACTCAATTTTTGTTGAAGGGTTAAATGGGTTCGGATAGTTTTTCAAATAACTTTTTTGATTTGGTACAATATCATCGGAGAACATAATTATAGCGTATTGTTGTGGTCCTAAATTAATTGAGCCTTTATAGAATTCACTTTCATCCTCATTGTAAATTGAATAAGTGCCAACTGTTACAATTTCTCTAGTATCATAAACAATTTCAAAAGACAGTTTACCACCGCGTTGGTTCAGATCTTCAGTATAAGCTAAAATCTGTTCTGCAGGTTCATCAACGACTACAGCTCCAATGCATTGATCATCTTCGTAAACACCAATTTCAAATACAGTTTCGTCAATGTCCAGTACATCAATAGCCATAAAATCTGCTTGTTCTTCGTATGTAAAATTTTCAGTTTCTTTTGTACCACTTTTCGTTACTGGCGGACTCGGATCATTCCATACAAAATTAGTAATATCATTTTCAACTGTAACTATATAAGAATGACCATAATGTATTGGTCTAATCTTTGAACTGGGCAAAGGAGTAGGAAATTGGTCCTCCCTACCCTGACTTATTTTTTGATAATACCAATATTCTGATTTCATCGTTAAAATATCATCCCAATCATTTCCAAAAGCTAAATCTATATCCTGACTATCTGTCATCCAATATCCAATCCAATTTTCTTCATTGGATAATAGGTCCATATCATGTAAGGGATCTTCAAGCACACCATTCTCAACAAAATCATAATATTCATTATCTGAACTCATATATAATTTATAACCTAAATCACTTGATACATTATACAAATTGCTATGTAACCAATTAGGATCAACATATTTCATTGAAGCCTTTTTATAAGTAAGAGTTGAAGCATATGGTTCTAGATTTTCCAAAACTTCTTCTGCATCTTGCTCACCATTAACATCACGATCTAATTTGGGGAATGAAATCCAATTCATCCCAGGTGCTAGTTTACTTGTTGAAATTAAATCTATATAAACCTGCTGCTGATATGGATCTGAACAAGAAATTAGTAGATAAGCAGAACACTCTTGATTAATTGGACCGCTTGAGAATTCTAACAGGCAGTAGACTGAATCATCAACAGGAATAGAAGTTGGAATTTTATCTAATGCAAAAGTATTGTTATAATCATCAAATATATCCATGCTATAAATTGTTATTTGATTAACTCCTCTATTATAAATCCATAATGTGTCGGTTTGTATTCTTCCTAAAGGTACAACACCAAAATCATGAAGGAATTCTTCAACTTGAATACCTTTTTCAAATGATTCCACAGCGCCAATATCAGTGAAATCATAGCTAGGGAATTGACGACAATTACCTAAAATATCAAAATCTGGGTAATCTGAATACTCGACATTAGTTCCTGAATTATAACAAGAAGAAGATTGGGGAATAGACCAATCAGCTGAAATTGCATCATAACTTGTACCATAGCCTGTTGTAGGAGATGTAAAATCCGGATCTGAATCAATATTTCCTATTCCAGTAATACCTACAGAAGAGAGATTCTCGATATTACAATAAACAATGCTATCAGGATACGTTGAATTTAAATACACTTGATATGTATATGGGAAGTTTTCCCATAGTATATTGTTAATCATTATAAGTTTTCCAGATTGGTTAAAAACACCACTTCCAATATCACTACTATTACCAGTATTCATAGACCAATTTTGAGAAATCGTATTATTTATTAACTTTGATTCACATTCAGTATATCCAGAATTATAAGTTGTTGTATTGTATATTCCACCTCCTTTTTTCCATGCTAGATTATTGCATATAATATTTCCTATTATAATTGGATTAGATGTATTACGAACATGTATTCCCCCACCATGGTCAAAAGCTTTGTTATTAGTTATGTAATTATTTATAATTTTCGCATCAGAGTCTACTATGTAAATCCCCCCACCATATTCATCTTCATTAGAAGTACCTGATTCACCTACCTCATTATGATGAATCTGATTATTCTCTACGTTTGGTATACAGTCATAAATATAAATTCCACCACCTCGGTTCATGGTTCTATTATCATAAATTTCATTGTTCAACACTTCAGCATCAGAGTCAAGTCTGATATGAATTCCACCTCCCTTATGATCTGCGAAATTATCATAGATTTTGTTGTTAGTAATTTCTGCTGTACTGTATTTCAGGTAAATTCCTCCACCCCAATCATTTGCTTCGCAATCTTTGATTTCACAGTTATCTATTATTAAACCATTATAATTTTCAGCATTAATTCCTCCACCATGGTTTTTCTTTCCGTATTCCACTGTACAATATTGCATAATTGAGAAATTGTGATATTCAGAATCACCTCCAAATTTAATACCTTCCCAAAATCCTTGATTGTAGCCAGTGAAAATAATATGTGAACTCTCCTCACCTACTGCATAAAGAGAACCCTTAACTATTAACCGTGAATTGTTATAGAATGTAACAGTAACCCCATCTTGGATAATTAGTTGATCTCCTTTTTCAACAGTATAATCACTATAAATAGATTGATTCTGATCCCATATAGTTATATTATTATAATCATTATTTAATCTTCTAGAGTAAGTTTTTGAGTTTCCATAATACCATCTCCATTGGGCTGGATTTGAGTCAGTATTTGGATTGAATGGCCAATCATATATAACAGATGGCATGAAATCAGGCTGTGTGTCATTTTCGAGATAATAAGACACTTCACTTGCGATTAGTGATTCGTATTTTCTATTCTTTTTATAATCTGACCACCATCTACTATATAATTGACCCCAGAAATTTAACTTAGTAACTCTACTGTTTTTTTCTTTTGATTGATGCCATGAATCTAATCTTCTTGGAAATCTTCTTCTACACCAATACCAATGTCCACTCTTAAATTTATTGTTCACAAAATTCTGTATGGGTTGATTAGCAATCCCTTCTAATTGGTCGTACAAAATGCCCAAAATTATAAGATTAATAAGCGGAGAAGCAGTAGATAAACTTAGAAAACTTGTCTTCCATCCAAATATCCATAATCCATATTTGCTTGCCCTATTTCTTAAAAATGTATTATTTTTTCCATTTTTACCCCAAAAACTATCAACCCAAATGAATTTACCAACATTTCCTTCGAATAAATTCTTAGTAGGTCCTACACTTCCAGGTTCATCATCCCTTCCATGTAACACCATATCACCTATGAATTTCGAATCCATTACAGGTACATTGGTCTGGTGGGGTTTCCTGGAATAATTATACCCAAACACATTGTATTGAGCCCCATCTTGAGCTATCATTGCATGTCTTAAATCATAAAATATGTTATTTTCAATCAAACAATATTCTGCATTATCTTCTAGATTCACTCCATAACCTTGACCCCCCCAAAAAAATACTGAGAATGATGAATATAGCAACCTGAAATTTCAATATTATGAGATTCACTAATGTTAATTCCATAAGCAGCTGAGCTAGAGATTTCAACACCTATTACCCAGCAATAACTACTATTTCTAAATTCTATGCTATGTCCCGACGGGTTGTGATCATCAGGATAGTGATTTCTCCAGATATCGAGATCTTCAAAACCGATATTAAGACCATAATTTACAGTGATACAATTGATATCTTCATTATCTATTGAAAAAGCTAACAACGTAACATCTGATCCGGAACCAACAAAAAATAGATTCTCCATATTACTAAGATTTAGACCATCTTCTAGCATATAAGTTCCAGAAGGAATAATAATCTTTGTTATAAGATTATCTGTCGCTGCATTGATAGCACTTGTAAATGCTGACAAATCACTCACATAGTCACTCCCATTAGCCCCGTGATCGATCACATTAATAATTTCTTCAACGTCATTATCATCTGGTATATTTTCATAACCAGCCGATTCCCATTCAACCTGATAATCTTCAAACAAACATTCCGCTTCAGTTGCTATAAGGACAATGAGAATTAGTATTACAAATTTCGACATAATTGATTACCCCTTAGTTTTCAATCTCTTCATAAAAAATTATCTTGTTACCGGAATCCGATATATCTATTTCAGATATTTCAGAATTATGTTTTAAAATATCATAAGTTCCAGTAGATATATCGAATATTGCTAGTTCAAAATCATCTGTAATGAAAGCTAACTTACTACCATCAGAAGATAATTCAGCTTTACGACCAAAAGTTAACTCTTCGTTACTGCCGGTGAGTAAATCATAATTATAAATCATACCATTATATATATATAAAAAATTACTTGATCCAGTCTTAACAGACAATTGCTGAATAGGAAGATCAATAATTTTAGTATTTTCTGTGCCATCACTATTTATTGAAAAGATACCAATATCATTGATCAGTCTATTATATATTATCTTATCTTGAGACCAAGAGACATTAAGAAAAGCATTACCATTTTGAAGTGTATCAGAAATTATTGACTCTTCAGTATTTGCTAACAAGTCTCTGATTACTATTGATTGTTCATGTGTATCAATATATCTCTTAGTATAGAGCAATAAGTTATTCGTTTGATTCAATTTCGGTGAAGCTTCAATTATTCCGTTAGTATCTGTAAACTGCACAACATTTCCATCTATTACATTTAAACTATAAATGTCAGAATTATTATTAACAGATGATGAAAAATAGAAGTACTCACTATCTGCTGAAAAAGAGACCTTTTTATCACCACTTAAATCAAAATCATACATGGCTTCAATTTCACCTGTAGTGTTCATGATCCACATAGTTGAGTGTTCCATTTCTCCAACTATATATTCCTCATTAGGAGAAATTGAAAAACTAAACTTATATTCACTTGATAATCTTGAGTAATTAGATCCATCTGAATTAATGATACTGAGATAACCTGTATAAGAGGGTTCTGTGACTTTGTAACATGAACTTAAAACAAACAGTAAATAAAGTAATATAAAAAACTTAACAATAACTTTCATCTATCCCCCATATTTAATTATTTTTCACAACATTTAATAGCTCTATATCCATATATTCTACTAAACCTTTAGAACTATTTTTTATTGGATTTTTTTCTTCTATTAATTCGTATGAGGCGTTCATTGGAATCATTTTAGGGATATCTTCATTCAGTAATATTTCACCAATTTCTGTATTTAAGTTCTCTTGAATTGGAATTTGTACCTTGATTCTATCACATTCTATATCTTTGCCGTTAATTTTCACATTTTTTGTAGATTCTATTGTATATTTTAAACCTTCAGAAATTAAATCAATATTTGCAGACATTCTTTGAATCCTCAGATCAATTTCAACATCATTTAACAACTCGGGAACATGAATATTGCCACTTTCATCAGTACCCCAAAACGCAATAACTTTTTTTGAATTTATATCAAGTTTTAGATATACCTCATTGTCCTCAAATTTCTCATGAATTAGAAGGAATTTCTCATTTTTTTCTAGAACCTCAATTAAATACAACTCGTTATTAAATTTATCAATATATTCCACTCTATCTCCAACAGATAGTTCACTTGAAAATCTATATGGTGCAGTATATTGCATAAAAGCTACCATGTCCTTTTGTCCTTCCCGCTCAATTTCTTCATCTGTCATGTCTTCTTCGTGGTCAATTTGAGCAAAGCAGGTCAATAATATCAATATAAAGATAACAAAGTTAAAAATTTTCTTCATTTCTTTCCTCCACGTTTTATATTATTTAGACTAATTACATAGACCGATTTTTAACTAATTCAAATTAATAAATTATTCTCCTTTATATAATAGACTGGAAAATAGGCGCAAAGGGGACGAAATACAACTTAAAATATTGCTGTTAAAGAAGATACCCCCGGGTCTTTATAATACTTGTTTTTTTAAAGATGACATTAAAGTCTTTATAACTGTGCGGAACCTAAATGCTGAGTTTTAATAGTTATGTAAAGACTTTTCTGTAAAATCAAGTTTGCTCCAAAATTTCGTCATTTAAATGCTGCTCTTCCATCCATCCAATGCTCATCGGTTTCCATTAATAAGTATCCGACAACACGTTCAATTGATTCTATATTACTAAATATTCTGATCGGTTTTGATCTTCTTTTGATCTCCTGGTTCAACCTTTCCAGTTTATTGGTTGTCCTAAGTCTTCTCCAATGATTTCCAGGGAAGTTCTTGTATG
>LKUH01000334.1 GCA_001412425.1 Candidatus Cloacimonas sp. SDB | reverse complement strand
AAACAGTACTGGCAGAATTCTGCCAGTACTGTTTTTATCATTAATCACCTGCCGGAGGGTCATCCGGTATAGAGCCATCTCCACTAAGATCTACAGTGAGTGTAAAAGTTGCCGTCCCATAATGAAAATTATTTGAGTCCGTGTCGGTAACTGTTATAATTGGATTTACTTCTTTTGATGCATGAACAGTTGCTATATATCCACAGTTACTAGGTAAATCACAAGACTGTTGGGTATTGTTAGAAGTTGTAGTAATTTCAAAGGTTTCCCCATATCCATTTGGAATTCGATCAACCACCTCATGTGTGCTACTATTTTCAATTTCAATATATGCTTCACCATCATAATTTGTATCAATGCTGATATTTGCTCTAAACCCCATTAAACTACCAGACAACATCAATATTGCCAAGATACTTATAATCAAGATTGTGCTTCTACGCATTTTATTTCTCCCTATTTTATATAAGATTAATTTTCAATTATTAAGTAATTCGGAAAATATTTTCAAGTATCATATCCACCTGCAAAACAATCGTATGCAGATGGCAATGTCAAATAAATTTATTTTTCCCTAGCTGGAAGATATATATCATTATATAGTACATATCAATAATAAATTACATAAGTTACACCATCAATTATTACCAGTTTTATGTTTGGTTCATCATTTTGGTAAATGATAGTGTAGTTATAACCTTCAAGATTGTCAGGTGATATTACAGGATAATCGGAAAAATCAGTTTGACTAAACAGATTAAATGAGAATATTAAACATAATAAAATTGGGAAAAATAAAATTTTCATGATACGCTCCTTTATTAGTATAACAAACAAGGAGTATATTTGTAGCCAAATCATGCGTAAAATCTTATCATGTAAGAAGTTAATGGGGGGGGGGGGTATGGAAGATGCAATTGATTACAATTTAGTGTTACGTAAAGCTTATCAAGTTTCAATGCATTATGTACATGAAAATGATGTGGCAAAGGATATCGCTCAAGCTGCTGCAATTAAGTATTATCTTAATGTTGAAAAGATTGAAAAGACAAAATCTAATTCCTGGATTTATACAGTATCTAAAAATCTTTCTTTAAATTATCTTAATAAAAATAAAAGAGAATTAGAATATTCAAGAGACTTTTTCGAAAAGAAATTACAAGTCGAAAAGAAAAATAATAAAACATCTCTAAATATTGATGAAATTGATGTGATTAATGCAAAAGAAAGAGAACTGTTAAAACGATATTATGCTGTCTCGGGTAATTTATCACTTTTAGCAAAACAGATAGGAATAAAAAAAGAAGTATTACGTCAGAAAATATATAGGTTGGAACAAGAGGTTAAACTCTTTGAAGTAATGCGTAATGGAATTATTAGTACGAATAGTATACCAGGCACAAAATTAAATCGTAATATCAAGAATTTCCTCAGCAAATTGAAAATATGTTTAAATAATAATAATCTCTATAAAATGAAGCATTATTTCTCCAATTGTAAAATTAGTAATGAAGTCAGGGAAATTGAAATAGCAGAAATCGCTCAGTATGATATAGATATTATTGAAAAAAATAAATTCATGCTAAATATTGGATATTACGATCCGGAGAGTAATGTTAAATTTT
>LKUH01000333.1 GCA_001412425.1 Candidatus Cloacimonas sp. SDB | reverse complement strand
TTTATGATTTGTTATGAATCTCTACTTAATTATATTCATATAAAACTGCAGAATAGAGTTGGCAAGATTAAATTTATTAAGCAGTAAAAGTAATAAAATAAAAAAATGGCGAAACATAAGTTCCGCCACATAAAAAGTTAGTTTAAAGAAAGTGTTAAAATTTTACTTCCATAGTTAAGAATATATTCAAAAGAGGAGAAGGGCTTAAATAAGGATAGTATCCGCCCCCTGTTCCATTTCCGCTGGAGGCACCTTCACCAAAAGTAGGATTTACCCAGCTTATTTCGCCATCGTCATCAACCCGTTTCAACTGCATACCGTAGGCTCTTCCAATATAGGCTTTAGAAAAATTATCTTTTTTATTCAGAATATTATTGATATTCAATTTAAGAGAAGTATCATAACCGCCAATATTGAATTTATATGATATTGAGCTGTTCAGTTCAAAAAAAGCCGGCAGTTTGGAACTTCTTAAAATCCATTCCCGGTCGTAATCCCCATTATAGCCGAAATTGACTATATATTCACCGGTAGCTTCATCATAATCATAATATCCTGTCCCAGCGGGATTCTCAACAAATTCATGTTCTCCGAAGGACTGGAAATTCCCTTCCTCGTCATAGTAATAAAGCTGTTTACAGTAGACGTTATCGTAGGTTGTGTAATAATCGTCATTCCATTTTACATTAAAGCCAACATGCAGGTTTCCGTTCAGGGGCATTTCATGGAAAGTATAGCCGATTCCCGCTGTAGCCATTTTTTCGGGAGAATAGGGTACTACTTTACCTTCTACATCTTCGGCTTTTTCATAGAAAATATTCTGGAAATTAAGCTCGCCCCAGCGATTTTTAGAGAAAGTGGCGGAAGCATTGGCATCAAAATTACCCAGAATACCTTTAACAGACATCTCAACTCCCTGATGAGTTGCAAGACCAGCATTGATCGTTTTGGAATCACCGTGCAGGTCTGTGATACTTTCGATTTTATCGGTGTATTTGGTATGATAATAAGTGGCGTCAAATTTCCAGTCACTGCTTCTAAAGCCAAAACCTGTCTCGATAGTTTCACCTTTTTCGGGATTAAGATCAAATTTTTTCCCATCCACGATCTGGTTTACACCGGGACCATTGGAACGATCGTACCAGTCCCCAACAGTCGGTTCTTTATAGACAATGGAGTAATTTGCCAGCAGGTTCCAGTTCTTATCCAGGTTAATGTTAATTCCGAATTTGGGAGAAAAGAAATCGAAAGTCCGCTTATAATCATCAGCATTGAATACTTTAACGGTGTCACCGTCAACAATTTCCAGATCCTCTTTGGAAGCGTAATATCCGGCGTTAATGAATTCATTCTTGATAGGATCAAAGTAACGGATCATATTTTCTTCCACTTCCGAGTGGTAAACAGCATATTGCCCGTCAAGCATAAGATTGATACTCTGAATTGTTGATTCAAAGGGGATCTTAACCTTCATTCTGGCAAATCCGGAGCTATTTATAACTACGGAAGAATAATCATAATCTCGAATATAGGCGTCAAAAGTACTGACCTTATCCGGGTACAGGGGATTGAAATGGCGATAATCTGTTCCTTCTTTGTAGTGATCAGCTTTCCAGTAACGACTTTCGGCTCCGATAATAAGATTGACATTATTAAAAATATCTGCATCATAATAGGAGTTCACTCCGATCTGTCTGTGGTTGTTGTAGCTGGTCATTTTGGAAGTATGATCTCCGTCGCTATCGAAGGTGTTGGATCCGTTTCCAACCATTCTGGTATCTCCGGCCCAGGTATAGTAACCGAGTTGAGTATTTTCGTCAAATTCAAAACCTTCCAGTAAATGTCCGGTTTCCTGATAGACATAATAAGCATATTGCGCCAGTTTTCTTCTTTCGGAACTTTCGTTGATCAGAGGTTTGTAGAGCAAAGCGCCGCTTTCGGCATCAAAGATGATATTATTGGCATAACTTCCGCCGCCCTCACCCAGGGTAAAGAATACATTTGTATGCAGGTAGGAAGAAGGAGTTATAGACCACTTATCTCTAATGGACAACTGCGGTTTAACATACTTATTTTCCTGCCATTTATGATTGGTGAAATTGAATTCGCGGCCGAGGAATTCACCCAGTTCACGATCGTAGGTGGAACGAGCCTGATTATGTTTCTGAGGTGCGGCAATAATGCTGGTATTAATAACGTGGCTGGCTATTCTTGCTTCAGTTTCAAGTCCGAAAGACCAGCCGTCATATTCTGTTCCACGGATATAATAACCTCCCGCTTTTCTTTCGGCATTTATATCAAATTTAAATTTATCGTTGAAAATCTGACCCGAGCTGTATTTTAGAAGGATGTTATAATTGATGGGATCGTAATCTTCCATAGTTCCTTGATTAGTTGCAGATTTTCCATCGGTAGTATAATAGCCGGAGGAAGTTCGAATAGTGAACTCGGAATCATTGCCCGAACCCATGGTTTCGATATTGACAGAACCTCCAAAAGCACCCGAACCATATAAGGATGCGCCTGCACCTCTTTGCACCTGTACTGATTTCACGTTGGAAGAGAGACCGGTCCAGTTGCTCCAGTATACTACCTGACTTTCCGGATCATTTACCGGAATACCGTTGATCAGGATCTGAATTTTCTGAGCATCAAAGCCTCTCATTGTGATCTCTGCTTCGCCAATACCTGAAGTTGTCGAGAATAGTCCGGGTATATCATCCAGCATCTGGGGCATATCACCTGTAGTGTATTTCTCCTGAATGATGTCCTGATTTATATCGGTAAAGGAAACCGGAGTCTCTCTGGCAACAGCTCTATTGGCACTGACACCAAAACCTGATATTTGGATAACATCTTTTTCAAGTTCAAAATTGGCAATAACTGTTTCGTCTTCTCTTACCATGATTTCACGGGATTGTTCCTTAAAACCAATGAACCTGACATAGACTTTTTGGTTACCGGCAGGTATATTCTTAAGAGTATAATTACCATTATCCCTGGTGTAAGTACCAGTTTCAGAATCGCCCAGGAAAACTGCCACACCTTCCAATGCCTTTCCTGTTGTCTGTTCAGTAACTTTTCCAGCGATTATTCCGGTTTGAGAGAGAAGAAGAGCGGGTATTATAAGACAAAAAATAAAGATCATAGATTGCTTTTTCATATTTCCTCCGTTTTTATTTTTTT
>LKUH01000332.1 GCA_001412425.1 Candidatus Cloacimonas sp. SDB | reverse complement strand
TCCATTTTCACCTTCCTTTTCATACACTAATTTAGTGTAGAAAAGTGTCCAGTGTCATCTTGACACAGAGGGTTATGGCACTCTCAATAGATACAAGATTATTTTTCCACTCTGCCGTCCTGGGTGTCAATTTCTTATGCACTTCAACAAATTACTTGCAAAGAATTATTTCTTTTCTTAATGAGGAGATGAAATCTATTGAAAGTAAGGATATCAACTTGAAAAATATTTTAAAGAGAAGAAGAAGTTTTTTAATCCGCAACCGGAATGTTGTACTTCTTTTAAAGAACATATTTATCATTCTTTGTTTTGTGCTGGCGGGGGCACTGGGAGTATTATTCTTTGAGCATAATGTAACTCCCGGTGGCGATAATATAATTAAAACTTTCACTGATGCCATCTGGTGGTCGTTAGTTACAATTACAACAGTTGGTTATGGCGATCTTTATCCTGTTACTTTCTGGGGCAGGATAATAGGAATTGTATTCATTTTACTTGGTTTCATTGCTTTTTCCACTTTCACAGCTTTTGTTGCCAGCACTTTTATCGATAAGAAAATAAAGGAGAGTAAGGGTTTGGGTAAAATAAAGGATAAAAATCATATAATGATCTGCGGCTGGAATAATTCCGCCTACCGGATATTAGACCTTATCATGAAGATAAAAGGTAAAGAGATTCCCACAATTATACTGATAAATGAAATGGAAGAAGGTTTTATAAATTCTCTTCAAAACAGATACAGTCAGCTTGACCTTAAATTTATCAAAGGAGATTTCACCAATCAGGAGATCTTTCAGAAAAGCAATTTAAAAGATGCCAGCCACCTGATCTTTCTGTATGATGAAAGTCTGCCTCAGGGAACTCCTTCCGATGAACGAACCATAATTGCAGCTCATAATATCAGTTTTTACAAGATCAAAGGTAAAATTACCTTACAGCTTAAAGACAGCAAATATCTTCCTAACATCCAAAGGGAAAAGATCCAGAATGTAGTTATTTTTGATGAAGTGGGCGGAAATTTACTGGCAAATTCCACCCTTAACCCCGCTGTCCCCGATTTTATTCAGGAAGCACTTAAATTCGAGGATGACAAAGGATTCCGCGAGGTTGATATTCCCGGTGAATTTCATGGAAAGACCCTGAAGGAATTATTCAATTTTTTGAAAGAAAAGAAAGATTATATTCTATTGGGAATTGTTTCGGTCCAGCCGGAATTTTCCATTGCAGAAGTTCTTTCAGATGATACGTCCAGTATTGATCAGTTTATCAAACGTCAGTTCGAACTTTCCGGCAGAAAATTAAAAAAAGAAGATGCAAAAAATTACATAAAAATAAAGCCGTCAGATGATTATGTGATTCAATCTACCGATAGAGCAATTGTAATTTGAGGTTATTATGGATATAAATTTCTTAAAAAAAGTCATACTCTTTAAACAGCTCAGTGATGAAGAAATCGAAATTTTCGCGCAGAAGTTAAAAGAACTGCATGTTAAAGAGGGCAACACCATCATCAAAGAGAATGAAGATAGCGATAAACTGTTCATACTTTATAATGGCGAGGTTTCGATCTCCAAGAAAATCACCATGATAAATGAAGAAGAGCAGATCAATAAAACTTTATCGACCCTTTCCGGTTCCGATCATCAATTTTTCGGTGAGATCGGTCTGCTGGGATTTATGAAAGGTACGGCTAATGTTTTTGCCAGAACGGACTGCACATTATACACCATAAATCAAAAGAGTTTTCTGGAGATCTGTGATAAACATCCCGGAATTGGCTTTAAAATATTACTGGAAATATCCAGAAAATTATCCCGACTTCTGGAGAAGATGAATGAGGACATTCTTAAACTGACAACTGCACTTATTTATGCTTTAAAATAATTTTTTTTAAACAAACCAGTTTTTTTTCTTTATTCTGGAATTATGGGAATAAAGCTCAACTCCAGATCTTCTTCCAGCTCATTTCCGTTGGGATCAACAGCTTTTAATTTCAATGTGTAAGTGGAATAATTTTTTAAATTTCTGACCGGTTCCAGAAGAAAAATCTCTGAATTTCCCTGCAGAATATTTACCTCAATACTGGTATTATTTTCATTGGAAATCAATTCAATTTCAACATCACTACTGTACAGGATCTCAGAAAACCGGATGGTAAACTGCGGCTTCAGCGTATTTATAGTTGCTCCGTTTCTGGGCAGGGAATATATCACTTCAGGGGGAATCGAATCCTGCCAGGTTATACCGTCAATCATAATTGCTGTCTCAGGGTTAATGTTTCCCTTCAAATCAGTGAGCTCATGTAAAATTACATTATAGCTTAATGTATCCAGCGGTTGGCAGATGATCTCAAGATCATTTTCAATCAGAGATGACGCTAACACCGGCAGTTCTGTCTGCAAAGAATCAGCTGTCTGCACAATTATATTTTCATAGGAAAGGCAGGGTTCAGAAAGTTCCAGATAAATCTGATTTTGCGATCTCACCTGAGCTCTGATCAATTGAGGTTTTATCGTATCCTCATAAGCCATTTCCAGATCGATGGTCTGAATGGGAACCTCAGCAGATTCTGTCAGAAAATAGGCATCTATGCCATAATCATACCTGTTGTTTTTATTATTATCTATAAATGCTCTTAAGATGTGTTTTCCTGCGTTCAAATAATCCAATCCGTAAGCAGTTCCGGATAACTTTCTGGAATAGATAAAAGTGGAATCAGCTGCCTGCAGGATCAATTTGATCTGTTTACCCTGATCCGCTTCCTTTTCATAAAAGATTTTACCGGAAATTCTGTTTTCATTCAGTTTGCCATTCCGGAAAATGTAGATATAGTCTTTAAGAAGTTTATTGCCATGTTCACCTTCGATCCCGCTGGTAAAGGTAAAAAAGTAATTTGTATCCTCTTCCAGTTCTTCCAGAATTAGAATTGTTAAAGTATTTCCTTCCCACTTGAATTTTTTATTCAAAATAGCAGGATAAATATGAATTCCGCTTAATATGGAAGTTCGGTCGATCGGTTTGGAAAAAGTAATTTCTATCTTACCTGGCTCTAAACTTTCCAGCTCGAAAGGATCTATGCTGACGATTTCGGGTTTAACATTATCTACTTTACCGCCGGTAGCTGTTTTCTTATGTCCACAGGAAGTTAACAGGTATAATGAAACGAGTATAAGCAGAATTAATTTTGCCGGAATTTTATTCATCTTTTATGGAATACCTTCTTTTCAGAGCATTACTCAGAGTGAGAGAGCTGGTATATTCGATGTCACCACCGAAAGGCAGTCCGGTTGAAAGTCTGGTAATTCTGGCCACTTTTTTACCCAGTTGAGCACCCAGGAAATTCATCGTACTTTCCCCTTCGGCTGAAGGATTAAGGGCAAGAATGACCTCTGCAATATTACCTGTATCTACCAGAGCCTGCAGCTGGGGAAATTTTATCTGATCCGGTCCAATACCATCCAGCGGTGAAAGCAGTTTTCCCAGGACAAAATATTTCCCTTTAAATTCATGAGTATCTTCGATAAGATAGACATCCTGTGTATTTTCCACAATACACAGAAGGCTGTCTAACCTGTTTGAATCGCTGCAAAAACTGCAGGGATCATGTTCCGACAGCATGTTACAAATTGAGCAATTCTTATATTCTTCCACACACTTTCGAATTGATCCTGCTAATTCCATCGCATTTTTCTTATTCTCGCTGATCAGATACAGTGCAATTCTTTCAGCAGATTTGGTGCCTATTCCGGGCAGTCTTTTAAAATTTTCAACCAGATCTGCTAATAGTCCTTTCAGCATAATCAGATCAATCCCGGTATTTTCATTCCGCCGGTAAATTTAGAAAGTTCATCCTCACTGGTTCGAGTGATCTTTTCCTGAGCTTCATTCAGGGCTGCGATAATGAGATCTTCCAGCATTTCAATATCTTCTTTATCCACAACCTCAGGGTCAATCTTTAAAGATAAAACCTGATGATGACCGTTCATTTCGATTTTGACCATTCCCCCGCCGGCAGATCCTTCCACAACCTTATTGGCAAGTTCTTCCTGAGCTTTCATCAGATCCTGCTGCATTTTCTGAGCCTGTTTCATCAAGTCTTTCATTCCTTTTTTCCCACCTGGTAACATATTCGTCTCCTTCCTATAATTTAGATTTTTAGAAAAATATCACCTGAATTTTCGTCAATCCATTTCAGCTTTTCTCAATTTTAAAGCTAACTGATAAATTTTATTTCGATTTAAACCTGTCTGCCCGGCAACTTTTTCCGCAATGGATTTAAGGGAATTTTCGGTTAACAGATATTTTTTTACAAGCGCTGTTAATTCTTCATCTGAGATCTCTTCCGGCTGACATCCTTCCACAATTATAACGAATTCACCTTTTAAAGTAATTTCTTCTGAGTGTTGAAGTAATTCCGCCAGCCTTGATCTGGTATAAGTTTCATATAATTTGGAAATTTCCCGGGCCAGAACGATTTCTCTATCTCCCAGAAAATTAAATAATTCTTCCAGAAATCTCAGCAGCCTGTGAGGAGCTTCATAAAAGATCAGAGTGTCCCTAACTGTGGCAAGGTATTCCAACTGGATCTTTCTTTCCTTCTGCTTATCCGGAAGAAAACCTATGAAGTAGAATCTTTCACAATTTAAACCGGAACTTATCAGTGCTGGCAGAAAAGCGGAAGCGCCCGGCAGAGTTTCAATTTCGTAGCCATTTTCAATAGCTGCCTTGATAATTATCAGCGCAGGATCAGAAATTCCAGGAGTACCAGCATCTGAAACAATAGCTACATCCTTGCCGGTTTTAAGCTTATCAATTATCTTTTCCACTCTATTACGTTCATTAAATTTATGATAACTGAACATTGGAGTCTGAATACTATAATGTTTCAGCAATATTGCTGATTTCCTGGTATCTTCGGCACCGATACTGTCAACTTCCTTCAGGATATCCAAGGCTCGTAAAGTGATATCCGCCAGATTTCCAATCGGAGTTGGAACAATATACAATTTACCTTTAATTAATTTGTTCATGACTGCTTAAAATATTAAACTTATAATATTTGCAAGTTTTTTATTAATATTACATCAAGCTAAAAATTTCT